>NZ_JBHFJB010000163.1:167607-177983 GCF_057334555.1 Pseudomonas sp. AGC41 | reverse complement strand
GGTGCCCAGGGGCACCGGCCTTTGCGTTGTACCGATTACAGGCTGGGGAATGCGAACTGCGAAGCCTCGTGGCTGGCACGCTGCGGCCAGCGCTGGGTAATGGCTTTGCGACGGGTATAAAAACGCACCCCGTCCGGACCGTAGGCATGCAGGTCGCCAAACAACGAACGCTTCCAACCGCCAAAGCTGTGATAGGCAACCGGCACCGGCAATGGAACGTTTACACCGACCATCCCGACTTCGATCTCATCGCAGAACAACCGTGCCGCCTCCCCGTCCCGGGTAAAGATACAAGTACCGTTGCCATACTCGTGATCATTGATCAGTTGCATCGCCTCTTCCAGGCTGTTGACCCGGACGATACACAGCACCGGCCCGAATATTTCTTCCTTATAGATACGCATCTCGGGCGTTACGCGATCAAATAGGCAACCGCCCAGGAAAAACCCTTCTTCATGCCCAGCCACACTCAAGCCGCGACCATCGACAATCAGCGAAGCGCCTGCCGCCACACCCTCTTCTATATAGCCGCTGACCTTGTCCCGATGCTGACCGGTCACCAACGGTCCCATGTCCAGACCGCAAGACGTACCGGCACCGATTTTCAGCGCCTGGATCTGCGGCACCAACTTGGCCACCAGCGCATCCGCCACCTGATCACCGACACACACCGCCACCGAAATCGCCATGCAACGTTCACCGCATGAACCGTAAGCCGCGCCCATCAGCGCACTGACGGCATTGTCCAGGTCGGCATCCGGCATCAGTACCGCATGGTTCTTGGCGCCGCCCAGCGCCTGAACGCGTTTGCCGCGACGAGTACCTTCGGCATAGATGTACTCGGCAATCGGCGTCGAGCCAACAAAACTCAGGGCCTTCACTTCCGGCGCTTCGATCAGTGCATCCACGGCAGCCTTGTCGCCATGGACCACACTCAACACCCCCTTGGGCAGACCGGCTTCCAGCAGCAACTGGGCGATCAGCAGCGTCGAACTCGGGTCACGCTCGGATGGCTTGAGGATGAAGCAGTTGCCGCAGACGATCGCCAGCGGATACATCCACAGCGGTACCATCGCCGGGAAGTTGAACGGTGTGATGCCTGCCACCACGCCCAACGGTTGAAAGTCTGACCAGGCGTCGATGTTCGGTCCTACGTTACGGCTGTATTCGCCCTTCAGTATTTCCGGCGCCGCACAGGCAAACTCGACGTTTTCGATACCGCGCTTGAGCTCACCGGCGGCGTCTTCGAGGGTCTTGCCATGTTCTTCGCTGATCAACTGGGCGATGCGTGACTCGTTCTGCTCCAGCAACTGTTTGAAACGAAACATCACCTGGGCGCGCTTGGCCGGCGGCGTGTTGCGCCAGGCCGGGAAAGCCGCCTTGGCGGCATCAATGGCCTGCTGAACAGTTGCGCGATCGGCCAGCGGGACCTTGTGGATTGCCTGGCCGGTAGATGGGTTGAACACGTCGGCCGTGCGTGCGCTATCGCTCAGCAATTCGCCATTGATCAGATGCGGGATGAGGCTCATGGGGACTCCAGACAATTCGCTCGCCAGACGCTCTTGAACGAGCGTCTCTATATAAGAAAGAAATCAGTCGATTTTATTCAGCACGTCACCGACCGCATCGAACAGACGATCCAGGTCCTGCGGCTTGCTGTTGAACGTCGGCCCGAACTGCAGGGTGTCGCCGCCGAATCGCACATAGAACCCGGCTTTCCACAGGGCCATCCCGGCCTCGAACGGACGCACGATGGCGTCGCCGTCGCGCGGGGCAATCTGGATCGCCCCGGCCAGGCCGAAGTTGCGAATGTCGATGACGTTCTTCGAGCCTTTCAAACCATGCAAGGCATTCTCAAAATGCGGCGCGACCTCGGCCACGCTTTGCACCAGGTTTTCCTTCTGCAACAGATCCAGTGCCGCCAGGCCAGCCGCACAGGCCACCGGGTGCGCCGAATAGGTATAGCCGTGGGGAAACTCCACCGCATATTCGGGCGTCGGCTGGTTCATGAACGTCTGGTAGATTTCCGAACTGGCAATCACCGCCCCCATGGGAATGGCGCCGTTGGTGACCTGCTTGGCGATGCACATCAGGTCCGGAACCACGCCAAAGCTATCAGCGCCAAACATCGAGCCGGTGCGACCGAAACCGGTAATGACCTCGTCAAACACCAGCAGGATGTTGTGCTGGTCGCAGATCTGCCGCAGACGCTTGAGATATCCCTCAGGCGGGACCAGGACCCCGGCGGATCCGGCCATCGGCTCGACAAAAACGGCCGCAATGTTGGACGCGTCGTGCAGCTCGATCAATTTCAGCAGCTCATCGGCCAAGGCGATGCCACCTTCCTTCGGCATGCCACGGGAATAGGCATTGCTGGCCAGCAAGGTGTGGGGCAGATGATCGACGTCCATCATGGCCTGGCCGAACAATTTACGATTGCCACTGACGCCGCCCAGGCTGGTGCCGGCGATGTTCACGCCGTGATAACCACGGGCACGGCCGATCATCTTGGTCTTGGTGGCCTGCCCCTTGAGGCGCCAGTAGGCACGGACCATCTTCACCGCGGTATCGGCGCACTCGGAACCGGAGTCGGTGAAGAACACGTGGTTGAGGTTGCCCGGGGTCAGGCTGGTGATCTTTTCCGCCAGCTGGAACGACAGCGGATGGCCATACTGGAATCCCGGGGAATAATCGAGGGTGCCCAATTGCCTGGCGACCGCCTCCTGGATTTCCTTGCGAGTGTGCCCGGCGCCACAGGTCCACAAGCCCGACAGTGAATCGTAGACCTTGCGCCCCTTGTCGTCCGTCAGCCAGCTACCCTCGGCGGCGACGATCAAGCGGGGATCGCGTTGGAAATTACGATTGGCCGTGTAGGGCATCCAGTGGGCATCCAGCTTGAGCTGGCTGGCCAGGGAACCGACAGCGTGTTCGGGCATGTTCATCGACAAAACCTCGCAGGGTATGAGCGGCATGAAGCCAAGGCGTTCTTGCGGCTACGTTGCCACGACGATAAAGTCGGTGAAACCCAGCTTTTCTAACCTTCAGTCAGCGGATCACTAAACTATGAGCACGCGTCGTCCCGATCCACTGGCCCAGGTCAGCGACTTCGATATCCGTTTGCTGCGCATTTTCCGCAGCGTGGTGGAATGCGGCGGATTTTCGGCAGCGGAAACCGTGCTTGGTATCGGCCGCTCGGCTATCAGCCAGCAGATGAACGACCTGGAGCAGCGTCTTGGCCTGCGCCTGTGCCAGCGTGGGCGCGCGGGCTTCTCGCTGACGGAGGAAGGGCGCGAAGTCTATCAATCGGCATTGCAGTTATTGAGCGCGCTGGAGAGCTTTCGTACCGAGGTCAACGGCCTGCACCAGCATTTGCGCGGTGAATTGACCATCGGCCTGACGGACAACCTTGTCACGCTGCCCCACATGCGGATCACGCACGCCTTGGCCCAGTTGAAAGAACGCGGGCCGGACGTGCAGATCCAGATTCGCATGATCGCGCCCAACGAAGTCGAACAAGGCGTGCTCGACGGGCGCCTGCATGTCGGGGTAGTGCCCCAGGCCAGCGCCCTTTCCGGACTCGAATACCAACCGCTCTACAGTGAACGCTCGCTGCTGTATTGCGCGGTGGGACATCCACTGTTTTATGTGGACGACCAACAGCTCGAAGACACTCGGCTCAACAGCCAGGACGCCATCGCGCCAACCTTTCGCCTGCCCGCCGACATCCAGGCTCACTACCAGGCACTTAACTGCACCGCCAGCGCCTCGGATCGCGAAGGCATGGCGTTCCTGATCCTCACCGGACGTTACATTGGTTATCTGCCGGATCACTACGCTAATCTTTGGGTTCAGCAAGGGCGGCTGCGAGCCCTCAAGCCCCTCGCACGTTTCTATGATCTGAGCCTGGCGTCGGTCACTCGCAAGGGCCGCCGCCCGCACCTTGTACTGGAAAGTTTCCTGGAAAACCTGGCGGCAACCCGCTGATATCTTCGCGGCGCACGGCTTTTATGGCTGCAGCACTTGTCGGATCCGCGCCGGTGCGCTATGAACGCACTTGCCCGCCCCCACAGACCCAGCCCGGAAACGTCCATGACCTTTGAAGTTCCTGCCCATGGTGGCAAGCCTACCGGCCGTATTCGTCAAAAAAACGAGGAAACCATCCTCAGGGCCGCCGAGGATGAGTTCGCCCGTCACGGCTTCAAGGGCACCAGCATGAACGCCATCGCCTTGAAGGCCGGACTGCCCAAGGCGAACCTGCATTACTATTTCACCAACAAGCTCGGGCTCTATGTCGCCGTGCTGAGCAATATCATCGAACTGTGGGACAGCACTTTCAATTCCCTGACCGCCGAGGACGATCCAGCGCAGGCATTGACCCGCTACATCCGCGCCAAGATGGAATTCTCACGGCGCCAGCCCCAGGCATCGCGAATTTTCGCCATGGAAGTGATCAGCGGCGGCGAATGCCTGAGCGAGTATTTCAACCAGGATTATCGCGCCTGGTTCAAGGGCCGCGCGGCCGTGTTCCAAGCCTGGATAGATGCGGGCAAAATGGACCCGGTCGATCCGGTTCACCTGATTTTTCTGCTGTGGGGCAGCACCCAGCATTACGCCGATTTCGCCACCCAGATCTGCCGCGTGACCGGGCGTAGCAAATTGACCAGGCAAGACATGATCGACGCCGGCGACAATCTCATCCGCATCATTCTCAAAGGCTGCGGCCTGACACCAGACCTCTAGGACCCCATGCCTTATACCCTTGCCGGCTTTTGCGAATACCGTGAAGAAATTCGCAAAAGCCGTTTCATCACCTTCGCCGCCCCCATCACCAGCCCCGCCGAGGCCCAGGCCTTTATCGAGCGGCACAGCGACCTGGACGCCACGCATAATTGCTGGGCATGGAAACTGGGCGAGCAATATCGCAGCAGCGACGATGGCGAGCCGGGCGGCACTGCCGGGCGCCCGATCCTCGCGGCCATCCAGGCTCAGGATTGCGATCAGGTCGTGGTGCTGGTCATACGCTGGTACGGCGGGATCCAGCTGGGTACCGGCGGTTTGGCTCGCGCCTATGGCGGCGGTGCGAACAAATGCCTGCAGACTGCCGAGAAGGTCGAATTGATCAGCCGCGTAGCGCTGCGTTGCCTGTGCGGTTTCGCCGAGCTGGCCTTGGTGAAACTGCGAATAGCTGAATGCGGCGGTCTAGTCGTCGCCGAAGATTTCACCGCCAATGGCGTGGAGCTTCAACTCGCAGTCGCTGAAGAACACATCGAGAGCCTGCAAACGCGAGTGGCCGACCTGAGTCGCGGACAGATACGCCTTGAGCGCCCGGCAGCCTCATGAAAAAGGCACAGTTTGCCCACATGCGCTGTGCACCTGCCTGTGGATAACCTGGGCGCATCCAGCTGTAACCCTTCTGTCATGCGGGTTTTCGAGCATTGTTCGTTTTTCATACAAAAATTCGCCGATACGGCGAATCCGTCAAAAAACAAATGGTTGCGATGCTTTATCACCTTTAGAAGAAAGCCGCACAGGGCTTATGCCCGAGTTTCAGGCTTGCGCACAATAACTGTGGAGCAACCTGTGGATAACCCGTTCATGGCTCCAGCCGCCCCAAGAACAGCATGGCTTGCAGCCGCCTGATCATTTTTTAACCAGACATTATAAGGACCTGAACCTGATCGAAACCGCATGACCGCTCCCAGACGCGTTGTGCCACAAGCTGAAACAACCGCCCGGGCAACGTTGTCCATTAACTCCGTGACTTTTCTTTCAAGGAAGCATTCATGAATTCGGCAAAAACCGCATTGATCATCGGCGCCTCCCGGGGACTGGGCCTCGGCTTGGTGAAGACGCTTCTGGGTGACGGCTGGAACGTCACCGCCACGGTACGTAACCCGCAGAACGCCGAGGCCTTGAAGGCGCTGGGCCCGGTGCGCATCGAAAAGCTCGACATGGACGATCAGCAAGCCGTCATCGCCTTGAGCCAGCAGCTCAGGGACCAGACGTTCGACCTGTTGTTCGTCAATGCCGGCGTCAAAGGCCCCGACAACCAGAGCCCGGGCGGTGCAACGCTGGCTGAGGTCGGTCAGTTGTTCTTCACCAATGCCGTGGCACCGATCAACCTCGCCCAACGCTTCGTCGGGCAGATCCGCGACGGCAGCGGCGTGCTGGCCTTCATGAGCTCGGTGCTGGGCAGCGTGACCATGCCCGACGCCCCCGAACTGGCGTTGTACAAGGCCAGCAAAGCCGCGCTCAACTCGATGACCAATAGTTTTGTCAGCCAACTGGGCGAGCGGACGCTGACCGTGCTGTCGCTGCACCCGGGCTGGGTAAAGACCGACATGGGTGGCGAAGGCGCGGACATTGATGTCGAGACCAGCACCCGTGGGCTGATCGATCAGGTCAATGCCTTTGCCGGCAAGGGTGGGCATCACTTCGTCAATTACAAAGGCGAGACGATTCCCTGGTAATCACCCCGGTATCCCTGGAGCATCCATCCTGCAGGGCTTTTGTCGGACACTGGAAATGTGTCCGGCAACCTGAGTACACTCCGAACCGCGCCTCCAAGGCGCCCCTGGATCAGCAGACAGGGCATCACTGAGCTGGCTAACCTGAACCCACTTTCAGAGGAGCCGGCGACCATGCCTGCGACCCGTACCTGGTTAAAAAATCCCCTCGCCATTTTCACGGCCAACGACCTCGATGCCCGTGGCGGTCTTGTCCTGCAGGACGGTGTGATCGTTGAGCTGCTCAGCGCCGGGCAACAGCCCGCGCAGCCTTGTGACACCGTGTTCGATGCTCGAGAACATGTGATCCTGCCGGGGCTGATCAACACCCATCATCATTTCTATCAGACCCTGACCCGCGCCTGGGCGCCGGTGGTAAACGAGCCGTTGTTTCCATGGCTGAAAACCCTTTATCCGGTGTGGGCGCGGCTGACTCCAGAAAAACTCGCGCTGGCGAGCAAAGTCGCGTTGTCCGAACTGCTGTTGTCGGGTTGCACTACGGCGGCCGATCACCACTACCTGTTTCCCGAGGGCCTGGAAAACGCCATCGATGTGCAGGTGCAATGCGTCGGTGAGCTGGGCATGCGCGCAATGCTGACCCGTGGTTCCATGAGCCTGGGCGAGGCCGACGGTGGCTTGCCGCCGCAGCAGACCGTGCAGCAGGGCCAAGTGATTCTCGACGACAGCCAGCGACTGATCGCTCGATACCATGAGCGCGGTGCCGGCGCGAAAATCCAGATTGCCCTGGCGCCTTGCTCGCCGTTTTCGGTCACGCCCGAGATCATGCGCGCCAGCGCCGAGCTTGCGGAAACACTCGACGTACGCCTGCACACCCATCTGGCCGAAACCCTCGACGAGGAGGACTTCTGCCTACAGCGTTTCGGCCTGCGTACCGTGGACTACCTTGACAGCGTCGGCTGGCTGGGCCCACGTACCTGGCTGGCCCACGGCATTCATTTCAACCCGGACGAAATCACCCGTCTCGGCGCCGCCGGAACCGGTATCTGCCATTGCCCCAGTTCGAACATGCGCCTGGCCTCGGGCATTTGTCCGACGCTTGAACTGACCGCAGCCGGCGCGCCATTGGGCCTGGGGGTGGACGGCTCGGCGTCCAACGATGCGTCGAACATGCTGCTGGAAACCCGCCAGGCGCTATACATCCAGCGCCTGCGCTATGGCGCGCAAGCGATCACGCCGGAAAAGGTGCTGAGCTGGGCGACCCGGGGCTCGGCACAATTGCTGGGACGCAGCGACATCGGCGAACTCGCAGAGGGTAAACAAGCCGACCTGGCGATGTTCAAGCTTGATGAGCTGCGCTTTTCCGGCAGCCACGATCCGGTCTCGGCCCTGCTGCTGTGCGGCGCGGATCGGGCGGACCGGGTGATGGTCGCGGGTCAGTGGCGAGTGATCGATGGACAGGTCGAAGGGCTCGACCTGCAGGGGTTGATTGCCGATCACAGCCAGGCGGCGCGGGAGCTGATCGCGGGTACCTGACCCGACCAGAAAACCTGTGGGAGCAAGCCTGCTCGCGATAGCGGTTTCATATCCGGCACTGATATTGACTGACCTGGCCCCACCGCGAGCAAGCTCGTTCCCACAGGGACTGTGACAGGTTCAAAGACCGAGTAATGACAACATGATAAACGTGGCAAACAGCACAAAGTGGGTCATGCCTTCGATGGCGTTGGTTTCGCCATCGTTGAGGTTGATGGCGCTGACGATCAGGGTAATGAAGATCATCACCGTCTGCACTGGGGTCATCGCCATCTGGAAAGGCTGGCCGGTGTAAAGCGCCATGGCTTCCATCACCGGCACCGTCAGGATCACGGTGGACAGTGACGCCCCCAGGGCGATATTCACCACCGACTGCATGCGATTGGCCAGGGCTGCGCGCAGGGCGGTGAGAATTTCCGGCGCAGCGGAGATGACCGCCACCAGGATTGCCGTGACCACCGGCGGCGCGCCGGAGCCTTCCAGCCCGAGGTCGATAGCCTTGGACATGACTTCGGCCAGCGCACCGATGACCACCACGCCGAACACCAGTGCGCCGATGGAAAACGCCAGGCTGATGGGTTTCGGCTCGGCTTCCACCGGTTCCTTCCTGCGGCGTTTTTCCGGGTAGCTGTAGCTGAAGAAATAGCTGTGTGGCCCCACCTGCATGCGCAAGAACAACGTATACAAGACGATCATCGCGCCGATGGTGAATGCAGAATAGTGCTTCCAGTTTTCCTGCGGAATAAACTCTGGCACCACCATCGACACGCCCATGGCAGTGAGGATCATCACGCTGTAGGTACGCGCCGAATCGTCGTTATAGACCTGCTCGCCGTGCTTGAGCCCACCCATCAACGCCGCCAGCCCGAGAATACCGTTGATATCGAGCATCACCGCCGAATAGATCGTGTCGCGTACCAGGGTTGGCGACGCCTCGTTACTCATCATGATCGCCAGGATCACCACTTCCACCAGTACCGCCGACAAGGTCAGGATCATGGTGCCGTAAGGATCGCCGACCTTTTCCGCCAGCAACTCGGCGTGATGGGCCACGCGCATGGAGGCGGCAACGATGAAACCGATCAGCACCAGGCCGCCAACCAACGCCACGACCTGCCCGCTGCCCAGCAGCCAATGCTCCAGCGGGTAGGCGACAAAAGCGGCAAGCAGGGCGAGCAACAGCAGTTTTTCTTGCTTGATCAACGTCAGCATCGTGGGCCTATCGCCATGGACGGGTCATGAGCTACTAGACTGTGACGTGCCGAGAACGTTTCCTTCGGATGTGCCGTAGCGGGTGTTCAGGTTTGTGCGGTTAGTGGATCAGCCGGTCAGGTTTTACCAGACATCGGCGTCCACCTCTGTAGAATGCCCGCCATTGATTCGCTGATGAGAAAAAACCATGTACGACTGGCTTAACGCCTTGCCCAAGGCTGAACTGCACCTGCACCTGGAAGGCTCGCTGGAGCCCGAGCTGCTGTTTGCCCTGGCCGAACGCAACAAGATTGCCCTGCCGTGGAACGACGTGGACACCCTGCGCCAGGCCTACGCCTTTAACAATCTGCAGGAGTTTCTCGACCTGTACTACCAGGGTGCCGACGTGCTGCGTACTTCCCAGGATTTCTACGACCTGACCTGGGCCTATCTGTTGCGCTGCAAGGCGCAGAACGTGATTCACACCGAACCGTTCTTCGATCCGCAGACCCACACCGACCGGGGCATTCCATTCGAAGTGGTGCTCAACGGCATTGCCGCCGCCCTCAAGGACGGTGAGCAACAATTGGGCATCTCCAGCGGCCTGATCCTGAGCTTCCTGCGTCACCTGAGCGAAGAGCAGGCAGAAAAAACCCTCGACCAGGCGCTGCCCTTCCGCGACGCATTCGTGGCCGTCGGCCTGGACAGTTCGGAGATGGGCCACCCGCCAAGCAAATTCAAGCGGGTCTTCGACAGGGCGCGCAATGAAGGCTTTCTGACCGTCGCTCATGCCGGTGAAGAAGGCCCTCCCGAGTACATCTGGGAAGCCTTGGATCTGCTGAAAATTCAGCGCATCGACCACGGTGTACGCGCTATCGAAGACGAGCGGTTGATGCAGCGGATCATCGACGAACAGATCCCGTTGACGGTTTGCCCGCTGTCCAACACCAAGCTATGCGTGTTCGATGATATGTCGCAGCACAACATCCTCGACATGCTCGAACGCGGTGTGAAGGTGACGGTGAACTCCGATGACCCGGCGTATTTTGGCGGCTACGTCACCGAGAACTTCCATGCGCTGCACACGCATCTGGGCATGACCCAGGACCAGGCCAGGCGGTTGGCGCAGAACAGCCTGGATGCGCGGTTGGTGAAACCTTAAGACTGGTGATGATCCTTTGTGGG
>NZ_JBHFJB010000163.1:161616-167585 GCF_057334555.1 Pseudomonas sp. AGC41 | reverse complement strand
CGACATCATTTTCGATTGTCGGACCGCCTTCGCGAGCAGGCTCGCTCCCACAAGGGATGGTGTTTAGTCAGCCACAGTCGCCTCGCTCAACTCCTCCAGCGTCTTGCCCCGCGTCTCCATTCCAAACAACCAGACCACGCCCGCCGCCACGGCAAAACACAGCGCGCCGAGGGCGAACACTCCGCCCTGCCCGGTGATCGGAAAGACCAAGCCGGTCACCAGCGGTCCAAGCAGCGAACCGATGCGACCGACCGCCGAGGCAAAGCCCGATCCCGTGGCTCGCGCCGAGGTGGGATACAGTTCCGGGGTGTAGGTGTAGAGCACTGCCCACATGCCGAACAGAAAAAACTGCATCAGCAGCCCGGAGCCGATCAGCAGCGTGACATTCCCGCCAAACACCGCGCTCTGGCCATAAAGAAACGCCATGATCCCGCCGCCCAGCAGCGTGATGACACACACCGGTTTGCGCCCCCAGCGCTCCACCAGCCAGGCCGCCATCAGGAAACCGGGAATTCCGCCGAGGGAAATCAGCACGGTGTAATAAACCGACTGGGTCACCGCAAACCCCGACTGCTGCAGCAGCGCGCTGAGCCAGGACGTCAGCCCGTAGAACCCGAGCAAGGCAAAGAACCAGACACTCCAGATCATCATCGTGCGCTGGCGGTACAGCGGTGACCAGATCTGCGCCAGGGCCGAAAAAAAATTGCCGGGCGCCGTCGCCAGCGTCGGCAAGCGAATCGGTTCGGGCAGGTCCTGGCGACCCAGCGAGGCCCGGACCTTGTCTTCGATCCGCTTGAGTACGGTATCCGCCTCGGCGCCCCGCCCCGCCTGCTCCAGCCAACGTGGCGACTCGGGGATGAAGAAGCGAATCACCAGGACGAACACCGCCGGCACCGCCAGTACCAGGAAGATGTCCCGCCAGCCGATCAGCGGCAGCAGGAAATACGACAGCACCCCCGCCGCCACGAAGCCCAGCGGCCAGAAGCCATCCATCAAGGCGATGTAGCGTCCGCGCTGCCTCGCCGGGATCAGTTCCGAGAGCATCGACTGGGCAATCGGAAACTCCATGCCCATGCCAACGCCCAACAGGATCCGAAACAACGTCAACGTCTCGACGTCCTGAGCGGTGGAACACAGGTAACTGGCAAGCCCCCACAAGACGATGCTCCATTGGAACAGCGGTTTGCGTCCGAAGCGGTCGGCAAGCATGCCCGACAACGAAGCCCCCAGCACCATGCCGAAAAAGCTTGAACTGGCCAGCAAACCGGCCTGGGCGGCGCTCAGGCCGAACTCGGTTCTGATCGAGCCCAGCAGGAACGTCATCATGGCCAGGTCCATGGAATCAAAGAAAAACGCCAGCGCGATAATAATGAAGATCACCCGGTGATAGCCGCTCAAGGGCAACCGCTCAAGGCGTTCCGCTGCGCTGTAACCGCGAGTGTCCATATAACCTTTCCCCATCCGATAAAACCCCGGACCGAGTGTGCGCGAAACTCATGGGCGGCTATTGCTGATAACGACCTGCTTACGGCCTTAGAGCGCCATTTCCAGAGCCTCTTGCGTGGCGAATCGATGGATTTCCTGCTGTCCGAGAGCGGTTACCTGCAATGCCCTGGAGTCGTTGGGCAGGCTGAGCCAGCCGGACTGCATGAATAGTTGCAACAATGCCGCCCCCAGCGCCCCTCCCAGATGCGGACGACGTTCGCTCCAGTCAGGGCAGGCGCAGGCTATACGCGCCTCACGATGAGCCAATGCCTGGATGAACAGGCCTCGCCCGGCCAGTTGGCTGGAGCCTTTATGCGTAACGACTACCCGATGCTCAAGCTGTTCGAGCCATCCGGCTTCCAGCAGCCGCTGATACAGGTCCGCCGCCAGTGTGCCTCCCAGGTGGTCATCGCAAAGCCTGGCCCGCATCAACGAAGCGGGTGCCGTGGGTGTCCTGGTTGGCATGAGGCTGCGCTTGAAGACTTCCGGAACCTGTCGCGGCGTGCTGGCCAGGGTTGCGCTCGCCAATGCGTCGACGGCAGCGCCGATCTCGGGGGCCGCCAGGCGAAAAAACCGCTTGCGACCACGGATTTCGACCTTCACCAGCCCGCCGGCGGACAGACGTCCCAGATGGGCATTGGCCGAGGATGGCGAAAGCCCGGCCAGCAAGGCCAACTCTTCAGCTTGCCGGGCCGTACCGTCCATCAACGCCCACATCATCGCGCTGCGCTTGGGGTCGGCCAGCAGCGTGGCGATCTGACTGATGCAAGGTGCATGTTCCATGTATTCACTCCCTGTTGAATCGTTCGTCTACAGCTCTGGGCGTACTGAGCCGTAATGAGGTGCCGGCCGGTTCCTGGCCGGTTGCAGCCGTGCTCGATGCCATGCCGATACAGGCGGCCGATAGTATAAGCGTGCGGATCGCGGTTGCCTGTCCTCCGGAAACCTTTGGAGGCGATTGTTCATGAGGGAAAAGTCTCTATTTATCCGCGACTATGGTCATTATCAAAAAATCATTGAAAGAGCCTGTCGCTCCGGCCGCTTTAATCTCGCGCCTGAATAGCCAAACATGGGCTGCATCGAACCCACCTACGGAGCTGCTGCATGAAAGCCATCGCGTATTACCAATCACTGCCCATCGCCCATCCGCAATCGCTGCAAGATATCGAATTGCCTGAACCAGTCGCGGGTCCCCGGGACCTGCTGGTGGAGGTCAAGGCCATTTCGGTGAATCCCGTCGACACTAAGGTCCGCCAGAACGTCAAGCCCGAAGCAGGCGCGGCCAAGGTGCTGGGTTGGGACGTGGCCGGCGTGGTCAAGGCCGTAGGCAGCGAAGTCACGCTGTTCAAGGCCGGCGACAAGGTGTTCTACGCCGGTTCGATTGCGCGGGCTGGAGGCAACAGCGAGTTGCACGTCGTCGATGAGCGTATCGTCGGTCATATGCCGCAGACCCTCGGCTTCGCCGAAGCGGCCGCACTGCCGCTGACCGCTATCACCGCCTGGGAATTGCTGTTTGATCGATTGCAGATCAAGGAAGGCCAGAACGACCTGGGCCAGAGCCTGTTGATCGTCGGCGCCGCCGGGGGTGTGGGTTCGATCCTCACGCAACTGGCCCGCCAACTCACCGGACTGAAAGTCATCGGCAGCGCTTCCCGGCCGCAGACCCAGGAATGGGTGCGAGACCTGGGCGCCCACCTGGTTGTGGATCACAGTCAGCCGCTGAGCGATGCACTCAAGGCGGCGGGCCAGGCCCAAGTGACCCACGTTGCCAGCCTGACGCAGACCGACCAGCACTTGGACCAGCTCGTCGACGCCCTGGCGCCCCAAGGCAAACTGGCTCTGATCGATGATCCCAAATCGCTGGACGTGACCAAGCTCAAGCGCAAGAGCCTGTCGTTGCATTGGGAGTTCATGTACACCCGTTCACTGTTCGAAACCGCCGACATGCTTGAACAACACAAGTTGCTCAATCGCGTGGCACGACTGATCGACGCCGGCACGTTGAAGACCACGGTGGGCGAACACTTCGGCATCATCAATGCCGAGAACCTGCGTCGGGCTCACGCGTTGCTGGAAAGCGGCAAGTCCAAGGGCAAGATCGTGCTAGAGGGATTCTGACTGCCCGGGCAGTTGCCTCGCAGACAATCTGGGGGCAACTGCACCGTTAGTCCGACATTTGACCGTCGTCACAACTGCGCTGGGATTCGGGTCTACACTCGAGGCCTTTGCAACGCAATCTTTTACGTGAGGAGGTCAGCAATGAAGATCCTGATAAAAGAAGTGGCAAAATCCCAATGGCAAGTGCGTCTTGACCAGCACGTCGTGACCTTTCGCTCCGAAGCCGAAGCCCAGGCTTTCGCCGCGACCCTGCAAGCGCGCATCCATGCGCCGCATCAATTTCCCGAGCACCAGCAGCGTGCCGCCGGCTGATTCAGTTCTGCTGGCCCGCCTGAGCGAGCGCCCGGGCGTTCTGCAAACGACGGGTCAGCAACGCTGCACCCACCACCAATAGTCCGCAAAGGCTGATTACCATCGCCATCGGTACAGCCGTGCCGTCATGCAGCGCCGCCACCAGTGCGGCGGCCCCCGCGGCGACAGAAAACTGCAGGCATCCCAGCATCGCCGAAGCGCTGCCGGCCCGGGCCCCCTGCCCGTTCATGGCGCAGGCCGATGCATTGGGCAGGATACAACCGAGGCTGGCGATACAGATGAACAATGGAATCAATAACGGCCACAAGCGCTCCGGCTGCAAAGCGCTGACGGCCAGCAAGCTGAGCCCGGCTATCCAATAGACCCACACCGCGCGGGCCAGCAAAAATGCCGGGCCGCGCCTGGACAGCAAGCGAGCATTGACCTGGGCCACCAGGATGAAACCCGCCGCGTTGGTACCGAACAACCAGCCGAAGTGTTCGGCCGGTACGCCGTAAAGCTTGATGAAGACAAATGGCGAACCGGCGATGTAGGCAAACATCCCGGCAATGGCGATACCGCCCGTCAGGGCATGCCCGAGGAAGACCGAGTCTGTCAGAAGCCGACCGTACTGACGCAACGCGCCGGACAACGGTTGGCGAGGCACGTGGGCCGGCAGGCTCTCCGGGAGCCACAACGCGACGGCTGTCGCCGCGAGCGCGCTGAACAAGGTCAGGCCGATGAAAATCGATTGCCAACCGTACAGGTTCACCAGCAAGCCGCCGAGCATCGGCGCGAGGATCGGCGCCAGACCCATGACCAACATCAGTTGCGAGAACACCTTGGCCGACCCCACCGCATCGCATTTATCGCTGACGACCGCGCGGGAGATCACCATTCCGGCACAGCCGCCCAACGCCTGGACGAAGCGCGCGCCAATCAACCATTCGAGACTGGGCGCATAGGCACAGGCCAGCGATGCCACGGTGAACAAGCCGACGCCTGTCAGCAACGGAATACGCCGCCCAAAGCGATCCGCCACCGGCCCGTAGGCCAATTGCCCGAGGGACAGCCCGAGGAAATAAGCGGCCAGGGTCAGCTGGACATGATTTTCATCGGTGCCGAAGGCGATGGCCATCGCCGGGAAGGCCGGCAGATAGAAATCGATCGCCAAGGGACCAAAAGCGCTCAGTGCGCCAAGAATCAGAATGGTACGGAGGTTCATCGGGCGTCCAGCTCAGGCGTCAGTCGGCAGCCCGACAGTCTAGCCGGGCTGGGCGCTCTTGAACATTCCGATAGGTCGCTAACGATTGAAAAGTTTCAAGCAGGGCTGGCTTCGTATCCCTCTTCCCTGATTGCCTTGATCACGGCCTCGGACGAAAGCTTGCTTTGGACCTCGACAGTCTTGGCGCCCAGATCGACCTTTACCTCGGCGTCCGGGTCTTGGGCTTGAAGAGCCTGGGTGACAGCCTTTACACAATGACCGCAGGACATGCCTTGAACATTGAAGATCTGCATGAAAATGACTCCTTGGTTTGAGGTGGTGCGCAGTTTCAAGCTTGCCATCATGGCAAGGTCAAGTTCTGACGGAAACTGCCGGGCTGGCAATTGGCGCCGCGCTCGGCCAAGCTTCACCTATCAAGGATTTCACACCGGAGGTTCAGCCATGCGCTGGTCAGCGTTCAGCCTGTTTTGCATGCTCGGTTTTTCAGCACTGGTCCCCCAGGCATCGGCTGTTGGCGAAGACTACGGGGTGTTGATCATTTCCCGCGAGCGCCTGGAAGTCCCGACCAGCTGCGAAATCGGAGTCTATATTCAGGACCAGCTCTCGGCCAGGCTGTTCCAGGAGCAGAGCACCTCATTCAATCTGCCGCCGGGCCAGTTCTCCTTGCGCCTGAAATTGTTGCCAGGCCAGGCGCCGGGTTGCAGTCCGGGCATGCTCGCCCCCGGTTCACAGGACATCACGCTCAAGGCCGGCGACATCCTGAAGTACCGTATCGCCATGACGCATGAGGGCATGTACCTCAAGCAGGCTGATCTCGGTTACTGACACTGCGAACCCGTGTGGGGGGGGG
>NZ_JBHFJB010000163.1:158617-161527 GCF_057334555.1 Pseudomonas sp. AGC41 | reverse complement strand
CCCCCCCCCCACAAGGGTCCATCCAAGCTTTTGAACTGGTGCTTGACCTTGCCCGCGTGGCAAGGTTGATCCTGTAGTCACTCACTACAGGGAGCCTGTCCGATGTCCGAGTTCACCACCTTCGATCTGCCGATCTCCGGCATGACCTGCGCCAGTTGTGCCGGGCGAGTCGAGCGAGCCTTGAGCAAGGTCGCCGGCGCCAGCGCCGTCAGCGTCAACCTGGCAACGGAACATGCGCGGATCCAGGCCCCGCAGGGAAGCCTGCCGGCGTTGATGCAGGCGGTCGAGCAGGCAGGTTACAGCGTTCCCGTCCAGACCCTGGAGTTGAGCATCGAGGGCATGACCTGCGCCTCTTGCGTCGGCCGGGTCGAACGGGCGCTGGGGAAAGTTGCCGGGGTGAACCGGGCCAGTGTCAATCTCGCCAATGAGCGAGCACACCTCGAATTGCTCGGGCAGGTTGATCCGCAAAACCTGATCGATGCAGTCAAGCGCGCCGGTTATCACGCCAGTGTCTGGCAAGTCGAGCAACCTCGAAAAACCCAAGCCGATCAGCTGACCCGCGAGCGCGTAGCCCTGGTGCTGGCAATTCTGCTGTCGATCCCGTTGGTGTTGCCGATGTTGTTGCAGCCGTTCGGCGTGCATTGGATGCTGCCGGCCTGGGCGCAATTCGCGCTGGCGACGCCGGTGCAATTCATCTTCGGCGCGCGGTTTTACGTCGCGGCGTTCAAAGCCGTCCGCGCCGCTGCCGGGAATATGGATCTGCTCGTTGCCCTGGGCACCAGCGCCGGCTATGGCTTGAGCCTCTATGAGTGGGCGATGGCCCGACCAGGGAGCATGCCGCACCTGTATTTCGAGGCATCGGCCGTGGTGATTGCCTTGGTCCTGCTGGGCAAGTACCTGGAAAGCCGCGCCAAACGCCAGACCGCCAGCGCCATCCGCGCCCTCGAAGCCTTGCGACCGGAGCGGGCGATCCAACTGATCGACGGTCAGGAACGGGACGTCGCGATCAGTGCCCTGCGCTTGAATGACCTGGTGCTGGTCAAACCCGGCGAGCGCTTCCCGGTGGACGGTGAAGTGCTCGAGGGCCAGAGTCACGCTGACGAGGCGTTGATCAGCGGCGAAAGCCTGCCCGTGCCCAAGCAGCCCGGTGATCAGGTCACTGGCGGCGCGATCAATGGCGAAGGGCGCCTGTTGGTGCGCACCCGGGCCTTGGGGGCCGAGACTGTGCTGGCACGCATCATCCGCCTGGTGGAAGACGCCCAGGCGGCCAAGGCGCCGATTCAGAAGCTGGTGGACAAGGTCAGTCAGGTATTTGTGCCGGTTGTCCTGGTCTTGGCACTCGCCACGCTAGTTGGCTGGTGGCTCTACGGTGCGCCGTTGGCGACAGCGCTGATCAACGCCGTCGCCGTGCTGGTGATCGCCTGCCCGTGTGCCCTGGGCCTGGCGACGCCAACGGCGATCATGGCCGGCACCGGCGTGGCCGCTCGTCATGGCATTCTGATCAAGGACGCCGAGGCGCTGGAGCGCGCCCATGAAGTCGGCACGGTGGTGTTCGACAAGACCGGCACCCTGACGTCCGGCACGCCACGCATCGCCCATCTGGCCGCGCTTGACGGTGATGAAGACGCACTGCTGAACATGGCGGGCGCCTTGCAACGCGGCAGCGAACACCCGCTGGCCAAAGCGGTGCTGGACGCTTGCGCCGAACGCGGCCTGAGCGTAGCGGATATCAGCGATAGCCAGTCCCTGACCGGGCGCGGCATCGCCGGCAGCCTCGACGGGCGCCGCCTGGCCCTGGGCAATCGTCGTCTGCTGGAAGAACTGGGCCTGCCCCCCGGTTCGCTGGCCGAGTCGGCGCAAGCCTGGGAAACCGAAGGCCGAACCCTGTCCTGGCTGGTCGAGCAAGGCGCAACGCCTCGGGTCCTGGGCCTGTTCGCCTTTGGCGATACTCTCAAGCCCGGCGCTCTGGCGGCGGTCGAGGCCTTGAAGCAACGTCACATCGCCAGCCACCTGCTCACGGGCGACAACCGGGGCAGCGCTCGGGTCGTTGCCCAGGCATTGGGAATAGCCAATGTCCATGCCGAAGTATTGCCCGGCGACAAGTCCGCCATCGTTCAACAACTGAAAGCCGACTCGGTGGTGGCGATGGTCGGCGATGGCATCAACGACGCTCCGGCCCTGGCCGCTGCGGACATCGGCATTGCCATGGGCGGCGGCACCGACGTGGCGATGCAGGCCGCCGGCATCACCCTGATGCGCGGCGATCCGCGCCTGGTACCGGCGGCGCTGGACATCAGCCGCAAGACCTACGCGAAAATCCGTCAGAATCTGTTCTGGGCGTTCGTCTATAACCTGATCGGCATTCCGCTGGCGGCGTTCGGTTTGCTCAACCCGGTGTTGGCCGGCGCAGCCATGGCACTGTCGAGCGTCAGCGTGGTGAGCAATGCATTGTTGTTGAAATTCTGGACACCCGCGCATCTGGAGGACAAGTGATGAACATTGGCCAGGCAGCCCGCCAGAGCGGCCTCAGCGCAAAGATGATCAGGTACTACGAATCCATTGGCCTGCTCAGGGCAGCCCATCGTACGGACAGTGGCTATCGGATCTACGGCGCCGATGACTTGCACACATTGGCATTCATCAAGCGCTCCCGGGATCTGGGGTTTTCCCTGGAAGAGGTCGGCAAATTGCTGACTTTATGGCAGGACCGTCAACGTGCCAGCGCCGACGTAAAGGCTCTGGCCCGGCAACATATCGACGAACTGAACCAGAAGATCCGCGAACTGGCCGAACTGCGCGACACGCTCCAGGACCTGGTAGAGCACTGCCAGGGCGATCATCGCCCGGACTGCCCGATCCTCAGGAAATTGGCGTCGGGGTGATGTAGACCTAGTACCTCCTATGGGAGCG
>NZ_JBHFJB010000163.1:149002-158597 GCF_057334555.1 Pseudomonas sp. AGC41 | reverse complement strand
AGCTTCTGAAGCTCACAAAAAACCCGGCCGTGGCCGGGTTTCAGGTCAACCGATCACTGCATCCACGGCGGAGGCGGCTCTTCGGTCTTGCCCGGTGGCGCGTCGTCGGCAGCGCGTACGGCCTGGCGGCGTTCTTCATCCAGGCGCGCGGCTTCGATCTCGCGCATGATTCCGCCGACATCCGCCAGTTCTTCCGGCTCGTCGAACTCTCCGGTCAATACACTGGCCGGGTGCAGGGTGCCCGCTTCATACAGGGCCCACATTTCCTTGGCGTATTTGGTGCGTTTCAGCTCCGGAGCAAACCGACCGAAGTAGGAGGCCATGTTGCCGACGTCCCGCTCCAGCATGCTGAAGGCGTGGTTGTTACCGGCAGCGTCCACCGCTTGCGGCAGATCAATGATGACCGGCCCCGTCGGCGTCAGCAGCACGTTGAACTCCGACAGGTCGCCGTGCACCAGACCGGTACACAGCATCAACACGATCTGGGAAATCAGAAAAGCGTGATATTCGCGGGCCTGATCCGGCTCCAGCACCACGTCGTTGAGACGCGGCGCCGCATCGCCGTATTCGTCGGCCACCAGTTCCATCAGCAGCACGCCTTCGAGGAAGTCATACGGCTTCGGAACCCGCACGCCGGCGCTGGCCAGCCGGAACAGCGCGGCCACTTCGGCGTTCTGCCAGGCGTCTTCGGTTTCCTTGCGGCCAAACTTCGAGCCTTTAGCCATGGCCCGGGCCTGACGGCTGTTGCGCACCTTGCGGCCTTCCTGGTATTCGGCCGCCTGGCGAAAACTTCGCTTGTTCGCCTCCTTGTAGACCTTGGCGCAACGTAGCTCGTTGCCGCAGCGCACCACATAAACAGCTGCTTCTTTACCACTCATGAGTGGGCGCAGCACCTCGTCGACCAGACCGTCCTCGATCAGGGGTTCAATGCGTTTTGGAGTCTTCATCAGCTTTTATTCTGGGTCCTTTATTACCAAACACGCGAATGACAGGTCGTTATACGGCAATCCTCCCTCCACGGGGAGGGGGTCCGACCTATGAACCCTGAATGCACACACTGTGCCGGCTCAGAACAACCGAGCCAAATCATAGTCGAGACGGGCGTGACGCTGTCCAGTGAATGGCAAGCAGTTGCGACAAGCGCCGAGCCAGTCAGCGCTTGAACAGCTCCCCCGGCGTAAAACCGAACAGTCCCTTGAATGCCGCAATGAAAGCGGACGTCGAATCATACCCACAGGACAAGGCCGCGCTGGTCACGCTATTGCCCTGTTCCAGCGATTCGAGGGAAGACAACAGGCGCATGCGCTGGCGCCACGCACGGAAGCTCAAGCCGGTTTCCCGCTGGAACAGGCGCATCAAGGTTTTTTCCGACGTGCCCAGGCGCTCGGCCCAGGCTTGCAACGTCACGTTGCCTTCGGGTTGCTCGATCAATTCGTTGCACAGTTCCAGCAAACGAGCATGACGGGGCAATGGCAGGGAAAAGCCCACTTCCGGCAGCGCCGCCAATTGGTCCAGCAGCACTTGGACCAAGCGTGTTTCCTGGGTCTCGCCCTGTGGATAAGTGGCAGGAAACTGGCAGAACGTCTTGATCAGCTCCCGCGCCAGCGGTGTAACTTCGAGCACCCGGCAACGATCTTCGGCCCATGGGCACGCCTGGCGATGGACGTAAAGACTGCGCATTTCCGCGCGCATGGACGTCACGACCTGATGCTCCAGACCGGCCGGAATCCAGATGCCCCATTGCGGCGGTGCGAAGAAGCTGCCTTCGGCCGTATGGACGCCGAGCACGCCACTGATTGCGTAGGAGAACTGCACCCAATCGTGGCGATGAGCCTGGGTCCACGAACCGGCATGCAGACTTTCGACCCGGGCATAAAGCGGCCGAGGCAGCTCCGTCAGGTCCGGAATGCGTCGTTCGAGCTGTTGGTGTCCGTTAGCCGGCATTGATTGGCCTTATGTCGCAAGACGACTGTGTAGGCCGACGTTAGGCTAAGACAACTCTTCTTACAATCCGCGGTGCCCTATGCACATCCTCAGACACCTCAAGCGCATAGCGACCGACTGGTTCCTGTGCGGCATGTTGCTCGCCACGCTGCTGGCGTATTTCTTCCCGCGCTTCGGCGCGACTGGCGGCGCCATGCATGCCGAATGGGTCGTCAACATCGGCATCTTCGTGGTGTTTTTCCTCCACGGCGTCAACCTGTCCGGCGAGCAGATCCGCCATGGCCTGAAAAACATCCGGCTGCACCTGATGGTGCAAGGCTTTACCTTTGTGGTGTTTCCGTTGATCTGGCTACTCGGCAATTGGACACTGGGCAGCCATGTACCGTCCCTGCTGATGCTGGGATTCTTTTACCTGTGCGCTTTGCCTTCGACCATTTCGTCCTCGGTGGCCCTGACCGGCAGCGCCGGCGGCAACGTACCCGCGGCGATTCTCAACGCCAGCCTGTCCAGCGTGCTGGGGGTTCTCCTGACGCCGCTGCTGGTGAGTCTGGTGGTCGGCCGCGGTGCCGGCGGCATCGACCTGGGCTCGACGCTGCTCGATCTGTGCATGATGTTGCTGTTGCCGCTGGTGCTCGGGCAGTTTCTGCGGCGCTGGCTGGCCGGTTTTTTCGCGCGCTACAAGCGCTACACCGGCATCATCGACAAACTGGTCATCCTGCTGCTGGTCTATGCGGCATTCTGCAATTCAATGATTTCCGGGATCTGGCAACAACAAGGTCATGGCGTGCTGCTCAGCGCCGTTCTGGGCAGTGCGGTGTTGCTGGCTGTCATCCTGTGGATGACCACCCGCACCGCTCGCGCCCTGCGTTTCAGCAACGCCGATGAAGTCGCCGCGGTATTTTGCGCGAGCAAGAAATCCCTCGCCGCCGGAGTGCCGATGGCGGCGCTGATTTTCGGCAATAACCCCGGCCTGGGGCTGATCTTGCTGCCGATCATGATTTATCACCCGCTGCAATTGATCGTCTGCTCGGTCCTCGCCGAACGCTATGCAAGCCGGCAACGGGCGCAGGCATCGCAAAAGAGCGAGGCCATCGTCAGCGCTCGATAATCGCAGTCACCCCTTGGCCGGCGGCTGCGCAGATGGAAATCAGCCCCCGGCCCTTCCCTGCCGCGTCCAGCAGCTTGGCCAGGTTGGCGACAATTCGCCCGCCAGTTGCGGCAAATGGATGCCCGGCGGCCAGTGAGCTGCCCTTCACGTTCAGCCGGCTGCGGTCGAGGGTACCCAGCGGCGCATCGAGGCCCAGGCGGGTCTTGCAGTAATCCGGGTCTTCCCAGGCTTTCAAGGTGCACAGCACCTGGGCGGCGAACGCCTCGTGAATCTCGTAATAGTCGAAGTCCTGCAAGGTCAGGCCGTTGCGCGCCAACAGCCGCGGCACGGCATAGACCGGCGCCATCAGCAGACCTTCGGCGCCGTTGACGAAGTCCACCGCCGCCGTTTCGCCGTCACGCAGGTAGGCCAGGATCGGCAGCCCACGGGCCTTGGCCCATTCCTCGCTCGCCAACAACACCAGCGAGGCGCCATCGGTCAGTGGAGTGGAATTGCCCGCCGTCAGCGTGCCCTTGGCGGTTTTTTCGAAGGCGGGCTTGAGGGAAGCGAGTTTCTCCAGGGTCAGGTCCGGGCGCAGGTTGTTGTCGCGGGTCAGGCCGAGAAACGGCGTCATCAGGTCGTTGTGCCAGCCTTCGGCATAAGCAGCGGCCATTTTTTGATGACTCTCCAAGGCCAACTGATCCTGCTCTTGTCGGGGGATCTGCCAGGTTTGCGCCATCAATTCGCAGTGCTGGCCCATGCTCAGGCCAGTGCGCGGCTCGTTGATGCGCGGCAGGTCAGGCACCAGATGCTGGGGACGCAGTTGCAGGAACGTTTTGATTTTATCGGCGGTGGTTTTCGCGCGATTGGCTTGCAGCAGGATCCTGCGCAGCCCTTCATTGACACCGATCGGTGCGTCGGAGGTGGTGTCCACGCCGCCGGCGATGGCGCTGTCAATCTGCCCGAGGGCGATTTTGTTGGCCACCAGCAGCACCGTTTCAAGCCCGGTGCCGCAGGCCTGCTGCACATCATAGGCGGGTGTGCTGGGCGACAGCCGCGAGCCGAGCACGCACTCGCGAGTCAGGTTCATGTCCCGGGAAAACTTCAGCACAGCCCCCGCGGCCATCTCCCCGATGTGCACGCCGTGCAGGTTGTAGCGCTCGATCAAGCCCTCAAGCGCAGCGGTGAGCATCGCCTGGTTGCTGGCGGTGGCATAAGGCCCGTTGGAGCGGGCGAACGGAATGCGGTTACCGCCGATGATCGCGACGCGGCGTAGCTGTGCCATGTAGAACTCCCTTTTGTATGTCCAAATGTGCCGTCAGCGTTGCCCCGTCACCCATGGAAGCAGGCTGGTTCCCATGTGCAGGCGGTGCTCTGGAACACAGCTTAGGCTTTATCCCGCCGATCGAACGACTGATTGCCAAACGTGGTCCACACTTGGAACCTCATCAGCCGGAGTGTGTTCCATGTCAGACCGTTACATAGACTTTGCCAATTCGCCCATTGGCCTGCGTCTGGTTGGCGCTCTCGGCTTGCCATCGCCGGTACGCCTGGAGCGTTGGCAGGCCGGGCGCCTGCGGCCAATCGAGGGTGCCTTGCTGCTGGGCGGCGGCCCCCTGACCGAACAGGTCGGCACATTCGCCAAGCGCCTGACCGACGCCATTTTCATCTACGGTGGCGAACCGACGCTCGCCACCGAATGGATCCCCGGGCACGGCCCGAAAATCAAGGCTGTGGTGTACGACGCCAGCCACCTGGCGCAGGTCGACCAGCTCAAGCAGTTGCGCGAGTTCTTCCAGCCGCTGATGAAAAATCTCGACCACAGCGCTCATGTCGTCATCCTCGGCCGAGCTCCGGAAAACCTCGACGACCCGTTCGCCGCCAGCGCCCAGCGGGCTTTGGAGGGTTTCAGTCGCTCCCTGGCCAAGGAGCTGCGCCATGGCGGGACGCTGCAGTTGCTGTACGTCGGCGAAGGCGCCGAAACCCAGCTGGAAGGCGCCCTACGGTTTTTCCTGTCGCCCAAGAGTGCCTACGTTTCCGGGCAAGTGATTCGTCTCAAGGCCTGTGCAACTCAGGTCCAGGACTGGACCCGTCCGTTGACGGGGCTCAAGGCCCTGGTGACCGGCGCTGCCCGTGGCATCGGCGCCTCCATTGCCGAAACCCTGGCCCGCGATGGCGCCGATGTGATCCTGCTTGACGTACCGCCAGCCAAGGCCGACCTCGATGCCTTGGCCGCACGCCTGAGCGGGCGCAGCCTGACGCTGGACATCTGCGCAGAAGACGCAGCCACACAGTTGATCGAACACCTGCCCGAGGGCGTCGACATTGTTGTACATAACGCTGGCATCACCCGGGACAAGACCCTCGCCAACATGACCCCGGAATTCTGGGACGCGGTGCTGGCAGTCAACCTCAACGCGCCGCAAGTGCTGACCAAGGCCCTGCTCGACAGCGGCACCCTGCGCGATAACGGCCGGGTCATCCTGCTCGCGTCCATCAGTGGCATCGCCGGCAATCGCGGCCAGACCAACTATGCCGCGAGCAAGGCCGGGCTGATCGGCCTGGCTCAAGCCTGGGCGCCAACCCTGCAGGCCCGAGGCATCAGCATCAACGCCGTGGCGCCAGGCTTCATCGAAACCCGCATGACCGCGGATATTCCTTTCGCCCTGCGCGAAGCCGGGCGACGCATGAGCTCGCTGGGCCAGGGCGGCCTGCCCCAGGATGTCGCCGAAGCCGTGGCCTGGCTCGCGCAACCGGGCACCGGCGCCGTGACCGGACAGGCTCTGCGCGTGTGCGGGCAAAGCCTGCTGGGGGCCTGATCATGACGATCCAATGGCATGAGATACACGCCGCGCCGTCGATGTCCGGGCTCTACGCCAAGGCCGCGACGCGCCGCAAGATCAGCGGCACTACCCTGCCCGACGTTGGGCTGCGCCAAGTGATCCAGGTTGATCAGCAACGCCTGGCGGCCTATCGCAAGGTCTGCGGCTTTGCCGAAAACGGCCTGCTGCCACCGACCTATCCCCATGTGCTGGCGTTCGCCCTGCAGATGCAGTTGCTGACGGATCGGGATTTTCCGTTCCCGCTGCTGGGGTTGATCCACCTCAGCAACCGCATCCGCATACTGCGGCCCATGGGCGGGGTCAGCCAGGTGCGCGCCAGCGTCAATGTCGAGAATCTCCAGCCACACGCCAAGGGCGCGGTGTTCGATCTCGTGACCCGCATTGAAGATCAGCTGGGAGCGCTGTGGGAGGCCGAAAGCCAGATGCTGTGCAAAGGCGTCCAGCTTGATGGTGCGCTGTTGGAGGAACCGGCGACTGCCGTCCTTGAGTTGACGGAAGTGGCGCACTGGACAGCACCCGCGGACATCGGCCGGCAATACGCCAAGGTGTCCGGTGACTACAATCCGATCCACCTGAGCGCCGCCAGTGCCCGCCTGTTCGGTTTTCCCACCGCCATCGCCCACGGCCTGTGGAACAAAGCCCGGACGTTAGCGGCGCTGGACGACCATTTGCCCGAGGCCAACATCGAGATCGAAGTGACCTTCAGGAAACCGGTGCGCCTGCCCAGCGAGGTGACGCTGCTGGCGAGCGCCGCGGGGTCGACTGGAAAACTGCGGCTGGTGGGGGCTGGAGAGCTGGAACATATGCTCGGCAGTTGGCAGCCGGTTGCCTGAATAAAAAAACGCCGTCCCTGTGGGAGCGAGCCTGCTCGCGAAAGCGATGGTCCTGGCTACGCCGCTGCTGCTACTGCTACTGCTACTGAATGGGACGGCCTCTTCGCGAGCAGGCTCGCTCCCACGAGGGTCATTCGTCAGCGTGGGGGATAATTCGACAGGATCCGCCCCACCGTCTCGCGCACCTTCGTGCTGCGCTCCGTCGGGTTGGGCGACTCGCTGAGCAGTTGCTCATCGCTGCCACGCCACACCAGCTTGCCGTCCTTGCCGTCGAGCAGGTCGATCTGCACCGTGGCGACCTTGTAGCTGACGTTGCGGGTTTCGTTATACATCGGCCCGCCCCAATAGCCATTCCAGGGCCCGCCCCAGCCGCCGCCGTAGTTTGTCGTCACCTGTTGCTGACGGTCCTCAACGATCAGGTAGGCCTGGACCTGCACATCGCTGCGGGTACCGGACGGAGCCGGGCGCAAGCCGCGCTGATCAAGCTGATCGGCAACGGCCTGGCGGATCCGCTGTTCGGTCAGGTCGCTCTTGATGCGCGGGTCATCCGGCCGATACTGCAACGCCGGCTCTTTCCAACTCCAGCTGCGGTAGGCCGCGAAATCGCGGGTGGTGTCGAAGTCATGATTGACCTGATTGGACGTACAGGCGCCCAGCAACAAGGCCAGGGCAAATGGGGCGATACGGCGAAACATGGTTTTTCTCCGTTGCGTAATCAACTGGGAGGATAAGCCGAAAGAGCCTTTTCCACCGCCTCACGAATGGCATCGCTACGTTCGCTCTGACTGCCTCGCTGGCTGGTCTCGGCGCTGGCACTCCACACCGGCTGGTTGTTGCGGGCATCGAACAGATCAACCCGAACCACCACGACCTGCTCCCGGTAAGTGCGTACCACGGGAACGCTGTTGTACATGCCATAACCCGGCCCGTATCGGTTGTAACCGCCGTAGTACCCTGAATCATAATCGTCGCGAACCTGGCGTACGCGGGTCTCCAGGCGCAGGTCGGCACTGACGAAGAGGTCCGCCGGCCGATTGTCATGCAGCGGGCGCAGGCCGCGCTGGTCCAGGGCATTGCTCACCGCTTCGGCCACCTGCGCCGAGTCCGCCCAGGCCGTGCCCGGCGGCAGTCGGCCGTTGAGCCAGGCCCAGCTGCGATAGCGCCCGTAATCCCGAGGCGCTGCGGGATAGGCGCTGCGATCGAATACCGTGGCGGCCTCGGGTGGTGCTGGCGGCAGCGGCCTGGATGTCGCGACATAAGGGTTGCTGCCCTGACAGGCCGCCAGCCCCAGGCACAACACCATTAACCCTGAACGACCTTTCATTTCGCTCTCCGATTGCTTTGCGGATCAGAGGGGACGGCAAACCCAGTGCAGATAACGTCCCAAGCCGGCAAAGGCCGGATGGCGACGGTGGGCCAGTTCCATCTCCAGCAGTTGCGCAAGCTCTGCACGACCCTGGAACTCCACCGGCATATAGTCGTGAAAAACCCGCACCCCACTTTCGTTTTCGACCTGCCACAGGCCTTCAAGTTGCGCCGCCAATTCTCGTGGATCAAGCGGTTGCTGAGGGGTCAGGCTTTGCTTCTCGCCGGCCATGTCGTTTTTACGCAGTTTGCGAAAGTGCCCCTTGAGCAGGTTGCGATAGACCAGCGCATCGCGGTTGTAAAACGCCAGGGACAACCAGCCGCCAGGCACCGTCAACTGATGCAGCACCGGCAGGATCGCATGGGGCTCGGCCAGCCATTCGAGCACCGCGTGGCACAGCACCAGATCGTAAGGTTCGGTGAGCTGGCCGAGCAGATCCTGCCACGGCGCCTGGATGAACGTTGCGGCCTGGCCCGCCTCGGCAAAGCGTTGGCGAGCGCCTTCGAGCATTGGCTCGGCCGGTTCGGCCAGGGTGACCTGATGCCCGCGCTCGGCCAGCCACAGCGACATGTGGCCCAGCCCCGCGCCAATATCCAGCACTCGCAAGGGCCGATCCGGCAGCGCTTCAAGGAGATCGGCCTGAAGCACGGCCAGCCGAATCGCCCCCTTGGCTCCTCCATAGATTTTTTCGGCAAAACGCGTGGCGAGTTGATCGAAATGGCGATCGCTCATTGGCCGAACCGCCGTTCGCTGTCGGCCAGCTTGCCGCTTACCACGGCGTTCATGTCCAGGCCCAGCTCGCTGCACAGCAGCAACAGGTACAAGACGATGTCACCGATTTCCTGCCCGGCGTGGGCAAGTTTTTCCGCGGGCAACTGGCGTGACTGCTCCTCGGTCAACCACTGGAAAATCTCCACCAATTCAGCCATTTCGACGCTGGCGGCCATGGCCAGGTTTTTCGGGCTGTGAAATTGCCGCCAATCGTTACGATCACGGATGGCATGCAGGCGTTCGGTCAGTTCAACAAGGTTCATCGGGCTCTCCTGGATGCGCATAGCTTCGGGGGGTTGATGAGGTAAGGCAAGAGTCTCGATACAAAGCGCCGGTTTGCCCCATAATCGAACGATCCCGGCCTGGACCGCTCCTACATTCAGGAGCAAAAAGGCTCAACGTGGATTCCCTCTCATCAGGACGCACACATGCAGGTAGAAAGCTTTTTCGAATGGCTCGGCCAGGCGCTCGGTTCGGTGATCCGTTTTATCGTCGATCTGCTCAGTGGCCTGTTCAACACCCTGGCCAATGCCGGCGGCAATTTTGTCGACGGCCTGTCCCGGACGCTGGGGATGGACACTTCGATCATCAGCATCGTTGCGCTGATCCTCGGGCTGATGCTGTTGTACTCGGCGATCCGCGCCTTCATGCGGGCGTCGATTGTCATGGGCATCATCTGGCTGGTGTTGGGGTTGTGGCTGTTGAGCTGGATTATTCACTGAGACCCCAACTTGGACACCTGTGGCGAGGG
>NZ_JBHFJB010000163.1:145133-148982 GCF_057334555.1 Pseudomonas sp. AGC41 | reverse complement strand
GGACTGCGCAGCAGTCCCAAACCGGGCCGACGCGGTTCTCCAGCGACACCGCGCCCCCAGTCTTGCGACGGCTACGCCGCCGAGCGGAAGCAAACTCCCTCCACAAAAGCCTGCCGCCCAGATGAATGAAACGCTGCGATAACCCGCTACAATCGCGCTCCTTCAAGGAGCCCGCATGCCCAAGCTGATCACCGACTGGCGCGACCGCCTGACCCATCGCCGGGTCTGGGCGCTGGCTGCGCCGATGATTCTCTCGAACATTTCCGTGCCGCTGGTGGCGCTGGTGGACAGCACCGTCATCGGCCATTTACCCCATGCTCATCAGCTAGGCGCAGTGGCGGTCGGGGCGAGTCTGTATACGGTGCTGGCATGGGCCATGGGCTTCCTGCGCATGGGTACCACCGGGTTCGCCGCCCAGGCCGCCGGGCGTGCCGACGGCGCGGCGTTGCGCCAGGTGTTGCTGCAGGGCCTGCTGCTGGCGATGGGGCTGGCGGTGCTGCTCGGTGCCGTCGGCATTCCCTTGAGCGACATGGCCTTGCACTTCATGCAACCGTCCGCCGAACTCAACCAGTTGACCCGCGATTTTTTTCACACTCGCCTTCTCGGCTTGCCCGCGGCGCTCGCCAGCTACGCGCTGGTCGGCTGGTTCCTTGGCGCCCAGAACGCCCGCGCGCCGCTGATGATTTTGCTGGTCACCAACCTGGTGAACATCGCCCTGAACCTCTGGTTCGTGATCGGCCTGGACTGGGGCGTGACCGGTTCGGCCCGGGCGTCGGTCATCGCCGAATGGACGGGTGCGCTGGTAGGCCTGGCCCTGGCGCGCAACACCCTGCGCAACTGGCCTGGGCAGATAGCCTGGGCGGCGCTGGGCTTGTGGCAGAGCTGGCGACCGTTGCTGGCGGTGAACCGGGACATTTTCATCCGCAGCCTGGTGCTGCAATCGGTGTTTTTCCTGATCACGCTGCAAGGCGCGCGCCTGGGCGATGCGACCGTAGCCGCCAACGCCCTGCTGCTCAACGGCCTGCTATTGACCGCCCACGCCCTGGACGGCCTGGCCCACGCCGTGGAAGCATTGTGCGGGCACGCTATCGGGGCTCGCGACCGCCTGGCCCTGCGCCGTGCGCTGGTGGTTGCCAGCGGCTGGTCATTGATTGCCAGCCTCGGGTTTGCGCTGCTGTTCCTGCTTGCCGGCCATTCGTTCATCGACATGCAGACGGACATTGGCGAAGTGCGTGACACCGCTTACCACTACTTGCCGTATCTGGCGGCGCTACCGCTGATTGCAGTGTGGAGCTATCTGCTCGATGGCCTGTTCATCGGCGCCACACGTGCCCGGGAAATGCGCAACGGCATGCTCCTGACCCTGCTACTGACGTTGCCGTTCGCCTGGGTCCTGCAAGGATTGGGAAACCACGGCCTGTGGATCACTTTCCTGCTGTTCATGGCCTTGCGCAGCCTGACGCTCGGTGCCTTCGCCTGGTGCCTGCAACGACGCGACCGTTGGCTGGGTGGCAATGCCTGGTGACGCCTTCAACCCTGGTTGCCTTGCCATAGCCGCCGCAACTGCTCGAGACGTTCATGTTGCGAGCCGCCTGTCAGCTGCGGCGCGGGCTGAGCATCGGGGTATTGCAAGCGTAGCCACAACCAGCCGTCGAGGGCGCTCCGTTCGCTGAACCCCAGCGCCAAGCCTTGTTGCAAATATTCCCAGAGCGACCAGTAGTCATGCCCGATGGAGCATGACCAACGCCAGACATGACGTTCCAGTACACACGCCTGCAACTGGCTTTGTTGCCTGTCGCTGAGACCCGGTTCGTTCTCCAGCGCCGGCACTGGCAACTTGGGGTTGGCGATTTGCTGCCAGCCCTCAGAGCCCATGGTCCGATCAACCCAGGTGCCTCCGAACCAGCGCAGGAGGTTGATCGGCCCCAGCCAGCAACTGAGTTCCCGAGCGTCGCAACCATCAAAAAAATAGCTCGCAGTATGCGGGTTGTAATAACTCAACAAAGCCTTGTGGTGCAGGCCCAACGTGACCGTCAGCATGCGCCGCAAATGCGCGAGCAACACTTCTACAGGCGCTGCGCTCACTATCAGCAACCCCGGCCACGACTGGCTATCCAGATGGCACAGGCTGGCCAGCGCTGGCGATTGCTGCAGATCCACCAACAGCGGACCATCGCCCCTCAGTTGGTGGAGGTCGGTGTCTTCGAATAGAAAAAAGCGCCGCGCCTCGGCAAATTGCTCCTGCAGACGCTGCGCGGCGCCGGGGACGTTCGGCGCGTCGAGCAGCAGCCATTGCGGCGCAGGCCCAGGCTTGGCGGCAGTGTTCATGTTGCTGCGCCCGCACCACACTGGGTAACCATGCGGCAAATGCACACCGATCTGGCGCAGGAGTTGAAAGACCCGCCGTCCGGCAACAGGCACAGCAGGAACAGCGGCTCGCCGCTGCGGACCGCGGACAACAAGGGCAAATCGATTCCAGTTTTCCTGGGCGCTTCTGACGAACTTGCACTGGCAGATTCCTGCTGCGTATCGATGAGGAATGGCGGGCCGAGAAACGCACAGATAAGTGGGCGATCCGGGTCGCCCTCGATAAAACTCACCAGGACCTCGGTACCCTTACGAACCCGTTCGCCTGCGCAGGCCGCCAGCTCAGGCGCCAACGGCAGCCAGCAATGGCTGGGGCAAGCCCCTTCCCCTTGATAGACCCAGTCGAACTGTACTGCAACTCGTCCAGGCATATGGCCCGCAGGCTCAGCCACGTCTACCACCCATCCGCGTTGCCGGCTCGCCATGACCGGCTTCGCAGGCACGTTTTCTGCCACGAACGGCAGCCCTGAGGGAATCGCCCGAAACTGATTGACGTATCTGCCTGACTGACCACTATGCTCGACCCTGGTCAATAACCAGCGTCGATTGCAGTGCTTGAAAGGATGAGCGGCGAGGATCAGCGTCTGGCCGCTGTGCAAATGCATCAGGTCGCTCTGGCCCTCTGCGGCCTGTATGCCGATACCCTCGGAGCCAGCCTGAACGTTGAAGGCGTGCACGGCGTCAGCCTGGCCGTCAGCGCCGTAGATAACCTCGCCTGCGGAAAAGACACTGCCCGGCGTATCGGAGAAAACCAGACAGTGCCCCCCCCGGGCATGCTCGAAATGGAACCGGATACCAGCCTGGGCGCATATCCTTTGGAGAAATTGCAGATCGGATTCCCGATACTGGCTACAGAAATCCTGCGGCGGGAAATCACCGCTCAAGTCCAGGCACAGCCCGCGCCCACCGATGCCGTGCCCGCTCAACACCTGGCGAATGATCTGCGGCACCGAGCGGCCACTGAACACTCGCTGGCTGAAGCGCTGCGCCAGGTGAGCCAGCTTCGGCTCGATGCGCACTTGGCAACCGCCCCCATGACGGCGTTGTACAACTTCGTGGACCTGTCCGTGAATACCCCGACCGGGGGTTCCGAAACTCAACCAGGCACTGCGGTACAGCAGGCTCGCCAGATCCAGCGGCGTGTCGCTGGCCATCAGTTCCACCTCGAACAGGAAGGGTTCGCTGATGCCTTCATTGCCGCTGAAAGCCACGACCACCAAAGACTCGGGCAGACCGGCTATCTCCAGACGAAATGATGACTCGCGGGCTGGACTGGACATCGGCGTTTCTCTACAAAAGGGGCGACCGGGCATTCTCGCCGAGAGCCCGGACCGAGTAGAGGGGCCAATTACAAGTAAGGAAAGGGACTACACGAAGTAAGGACGTTTCCGATCAGCTGTCCCCGCGTGAGGAAAATTTCGCCAGCGCAAATCAAAACGCCCTCCGGGGCTGTCCGAAAACACCCGCTGCATGCGGCGTATT
>NZ_JBHFJB010000163.1:131291-145074 GCF_057334555.1 Pseudomonas sp. AGC41 | reverse complement strand
GCCCCGGAGGGCGTTGCTTGGCGCTATTACTCTTTCAGGAAGACAGGTAGGACGAACGAGTCAACCCGAGGCGCAGGGCATCGAGGAACTGGGTGCGTTCGGCTGCCGTGATACGGGCGCTGGCGCACTTGTCACGGTAGTGAGTCATCAGCTCCTCTGGCGACAGATGCACGTAGCGCAACATGTCCTCGATGGTGTCGTGGGTTTCGATACCGGCGTGGTACACGCTGCCGTCGGCGTTCTGGTAGATGTTCACCGAGTCGGTGTCACCAAACAGGTTATGCATGTCGCCGAGGATTTCCTGGTAGGCACCGACCAGGAAAATGCCCAGCAGATAGTCTTCGCCCGGATTGAGCGAATGGACCGGCAGACTGGTCTCGATGCTCTGCTCATCGACGTATTGCTTGATCTTGCCGTCGGAGTCGCAGGTCAAGTCTTGCAGCACGGCGCGGCGCAGTGGCTCTTCGTCGAGTCGATGCAGCGGCAGGATCGGCAACACCTGGCCGATCGCCCAGGTGTCCGGCAAGCTCTGGAACACCGAGAAGTTGCAGATGTACTTGTCGGCCAGCTTGTCGTTGAGCTCGTCGAGCACTTGACGGTGCGAGCGCTGGCGGGCCTTCAGCGAGTTGTGCAGGCGACGGCACACGGCGAAGTAGCATTGCTCGGCGAGGGCTTTTTCTGCCAGGGTCAGCTTGCCATCGGCGTACTGCGCAGCCACGTCACTCATATAGTGGGTGGCACGCCAGTAGGTCTCGGTGACCATCTCGATATCGGTCGGACCCAGCAAGTCCACCAGCCATTGCACGGTTTCCGGCAGGCTTTCCTTGTTTTCGATCACCGGAACATCGTCGTGGTGCTTCTCGACGTCGGTGACCTGAACCACCAGCATCGCGTGGTGGGCGGTCAACGAGCGGCCGCTTTCGGAAAAAATGTGCGGGTGCGGCAGGCTCTGGGCATCGCAGAACTCCTTGAGCATCCCCACCACGACCCCGGCGTAATCGTCCATGTCGTAGTTGATCGAACTGGCGTTGCGCGAGTGCGTACCGTCGTAGTCGACGCCCAGACCGCCGCCGACATCGATGTGATCCACCGGCAGACCGAGGTTGCGCAGCTCACCGTAGTAACGGATTGCTTCCTTGAAACCATGCTGGTAGTCCGCCAGGTTGGCGATTTGCGAGCCCATGTGGAAGTGCAACAGGCGGATACCCTGATCCAGGCCGGCGCCGCGAAAGCGCTCGACCACCGATAAAAGCTGCGCGGCAGACAAGCCGAACTTGGATTTTTCGCCGCCGGTATCGGCCCATTTACTCGATGCCAGGGACGACAGGCGCACCCGCAGACCGACCTGCGGCTTGACCTTGAGCGACGCGGCCTCTTCGATCACCAGGCCGACTTCGGACTCCTTCTCGATCACGATGAAGACGTTGTGCCCCAGCTTCTGGCCCATCAGCGCCAGGCGGATGAACTCGCGGTCCTTGTAGCCATTGCAGACGATGGTCCCGCCCTTTGGCGCCAGGGCCAGCACCGCCAGCAACTCGGGCTTGGAACCGGCTTCCAGGCCGATGGATACATTCTGGGTGGCGATGATGTTTTCGATCACCGCTTCCTGCTGGTTTACCTTGATCGGGTAAAGCGCGGTGTACTGGCTCTGGTATTCCAGGCGCGCAATGTTGCTGTCGAACGCGCCGGTGAGCTGACGCACCCGGTCTTGCAGGATGTCGGGGAAGCGCACCAACAGCGGCAACGAAAGGCCACTCTGGCGCAGCTGGTCGACTTGCTCGTACAAATCGATTGGCGAGCTGTCGGGGCCGTTCGGACGGACTTCAACGCGACCGGCTTCATTGATCGCGAAATACCCGGCCCCCCAATGGCGAATCCCGTAAACGCTGCGGCTGTCCGCAACTGTCCATTGGCTGCCATCGTCTTTGCGTGTGCGTCGTACGGACATCGAAGTCCCCTATAAAGAAGTCAAAATGCACCATCCGGTCGGAGGCTGGCGCAGTCTAGAGAATGGAAATGACGATTTGCCTGTAAGCAAGGTAGACCCTGCCCGCAGCGCTGAGTTTAGAACCGTTCAGAACAGGCTCTGTGAAAACCATGTGGGTGATCGCGAACCGGGGTTCGGATCAAGCAAGGGTGGGTTTCACAGAAGCTGCTAGCCGCCGGACTTCTTTGCCTTGAAACCGTGTCGGGTGAGTTCCGCCAGCAAGAGCTCGACATGATCGCCCTGGATCTCGATGACGCCATCCTTCAACGCGCCGCCGGTACCACAGCGTTTTTTCAACGTCGTCGCCAGCTCCTTGAGCGCGTCCTCGGCCAGCGGCACGCCGGTGATTGTGGTCACCGTCTTGCCACCTCGGCCTTTGCTTTCACGGCGTACGCGAGCGATGCCGTCCCCGGTAGGAATGACGATCTGCTGACAGATGCAGGCATCCACCGGCTGGCGGCAATCAGGACAATGACGACCGGCGTCGGTAGAAAATACCAAGCCGCCCAGGGCGGCGAAGGATGCGGCTTTTTTGGCCACCGGCAATCCTCTTTGGAGGACAAAGACTGGTCGAGGGGCGAAAGTGCCTCGACCGCGAAGCCCCACTCAGGCAGGGGCAGCGCAGCTGGACCGAACGAAGTCGGCCAAGCTTGAAAAGTCGCGCAGTGTAACGGCAAAAAGCCCACTTGCTAAGGGCCAATCAGCGCCAATTTACAGCTTCTTTGCGACACCGCGCTCACGAGCGCGCAAATACCGCCCAAGCGCCGCCAGGGAGTCAGGGCAATACGGCTTGTGGCGGATTTCATCGAGCACCTGCTCGACGGGCAGAAAGCGCGCTTCCAGCACTTCTTCCGGTTGCAGGACCAACGGCCCGTCCCACACCGCGGAAAACGCCGCGCACCACAGGCGACTGCCGGTGTCCTCGAAATAGAAGTGATCGTGGGCGACCAGTTCCACCCCGCTCACCCCCAGCTCTTCGGCCAGCTCTCGCGCCGCCGACTCGGCGTACGTCTCGTGGGCCTGCACCATTCCCCCTGCCGCGACATCCCAGTAGCCGGGGTAGATGGCCTTGCTCAAAGTCCTGCGGTGCACGCACAGCTCGCCGGCCGAATTGAACAACATGATGTAGGTGCCGCGTCCGATCAGGCCGCGCTCGCGCAGATCCGAGCGCACCAGGCTGCCGAGCAGATTATCGCCTTCGTCGACCCAAGCGATCAGCTCGGCATCCGAGGCCGCTCGGTGAGCGTCCTCCCGGGTGCTTTCGTCCATCGGTCAGCCCTGGTTGAGCAATTGCCGCAGGTCAATCACCGCCGCATTGGCCCGGGAAATATAGTTGGCCATGACCAGCGAGTGGTTCGCCAATACCCCGAAGCCGCTGCCGTTGAGGATCATTGGGCTCCAGATCGGTTCCTGTGAAGCCTCCAGTTCGCGAATGATCTGCCGCACGCTGACCGTTGCGTTCTTCTTCGCCAGCACATCAGCGAAATCCACCTCGATGGCGCGCAGCAAATGAGACAGTGCCCAGGCTTGACCACGGGCCTCGTAGAACACGTTGTCGATTTGCAGCCATGGGGTCTCGACCACCTCTTCATCAACCTGCGGCACCTGGCCCGGCGCCGGGACCTCGGTCTTCAGCGACGTGTTGAGCTTGACCCGGCCGACGCTGGCGGACAGGCGTTGGGACAACGACCCCAGGCGCGTACCGACATCCCCCAGCCAGTTGTTCAGGTTGTCGGCGCGGGCATAGAACAGCGCGCTTTTCTGGCTTGGATCGGACAGGCGCGCCTGATAGCGGCTCAAGGAATTGATGCCTTCCTGGTATTCCGATTCGCTGGACGGCAGCACCCAGCTGCGATTGTCGAAGTTGAAGCGCGGCTCGGCCTTGGCCAGGTCGGCGTCTTCGGCAGACTGCGACTGGGAGCGGGCGAAGTCTTTGCGCAGGGCACGGCTCAGGTCGCGTACCTGCACCAGCACGCCGTATTCCCAGCTGGGCATGTTGTCCATCCACAGGCCCGGCGGGAAGCGGTCATTGGAAATGTAGCCGCCCTGCTTGGTCAGCAAGGTCCCGGCGACAGTCTTGAGGGTTTCGACCGTGGTGTAACCGACCACCATCTGCCGGCCATCCCTCTCTGCCGCCGCCTGGGCGTTCTGCTGTACCGGAAACAGCTCCGGCTCCTGACTCCAATACCAGCCGACGGCGATAGTCACCAGCAGGTACAGGCCAACGAGCGTGGCCAGCGCCCGACTGAAAAACAGCCCACCCAGATAGCCGCGGGTGTCCGATTTCGGTTCGGCGGCGCGTTCAGGCGCGCTGCCCGCGCGGTTCTTCCAGTCCAGCATGGCGATGTCCCTTCAATCACTTGAGTTCACGGTTCGACCACAACCTTACATCAACGTGCCTTGGCCGGCATCCGTCGTTGGGCTTATCGGAGAATTACTGCTAGGCGACGAGAACCCTCCTAGGGGATTCCCTTAACCTCATCAACTGAGAATTCGACGGGATAGCGTCGGAAAAAGCTGAACTGATTCCTCGAAAGCAACGTCGTTACGCCGTGCCGGAAAGCCTGCAGAGGCTACTGGAACGCACTGAAACCCTTTATTACGTGACACTGCACCGTGATTGCAGAGGCCGTTCAAGACCGGCAGGTCAGAAACTGAATGGCGCCTCCTGGCAGATTATTGATGAAGAACACTCATGTAAGGGAAAAGAGATGCTAGCATAGAGCCACCAGTCGATCTCAGCATGCCCCCTAACTAGTAGTCAGGATATGACCGAGCCAGAAGACCCCAGCCGCGAGCGCCTCAAGCACCACTTTGCCCAGCGGGTAATTCATCAGGCTCGCCAGATCCTGGAGATATGGCAGCGCCTGCAACGCAGCGAATGGTCGAGCAACGACCTGTCGGAGCTCAGTGAAGCCAATTTGCGCCTGCTGCGCTTTGCCGAGCGCTTCGAGCAACCTGAGCATTGCCAGCTTGCCCAAGGTATCGGCCAGTCGTTGCAAGCGGTGGATGCCAATCGCGGACGCTTGAGCAGCCAGCTGATCACCGAAATCAATCGCTTGATGCAACGCCTGTCCCGCACCGGCTTGCGCCATGGCGACCAGCTCGAGCAGACCTTCCTGCCGCCGCTGCGCAAGCCCATCTATATATTGCTGCAAGACCATGAGCGCGCCGAACGGTTGGCCAAGCAACTGGAGTTCTTCGGCCTCAGCGCCCAGTCGCTGGACAGTGTCGCTGCATTCCGAGCCGCAATGGTCGAGCGCCTGCCTGCGGCCATTGTCATGGATGTGGATTTCAGCGGCCCGGGCGTGGGCCTGAAGCTGGCGGCCCAAGCCCAGGAAGGCCTGGATCAACCACTGCCGCTATTGTTTTTCAGTTTGCTGGAAACCGATACGCCAACGCGACTGGCCGCCGTGCGCGCCGGCGGGCAGGAGTTTCTCACCGGCACGCTGGAGGCTTCGAGCCTGCTGGAAAAAATCGAAGTGCTGACCTGCGTCGCCCAGTACGAACCCTACAAAGTGCTGATCATTGATGATTCCCGCGCCCAGGCCCTGCACACCGAGCGCTTGCTCAACAGCGCCGGCATTGTCACGCGCACGCTGATCGAGCCGATCCAGGCCATGGCCGAGCTGGCGGACTTCCAGCCCGACCTGATCATTCTCGACATGTACATGCCCGCCTGCACCGGCACCGAACTCGCCAAGGTGATTCGCCACAACGACCGTTATGTCAGCGTGCCGATCATTTACCTGTCCGCCGAAGACGACCTGGACAAACAGCTCGACGCCATGAGCGAAGGTGGCGATGACTTCCTGACCAAGCCGATCAAGCCCCGGCATCTGATCACCACTGTGCGCAACCGCGCGGCCCGGGCGCGCAACCTCAAGGCGCGGATGGTGCGCGACAGCCTCACCGGCCTGTACAACCACACCCACATCCTGCAATTGCTTGAAGACTGTAGCTTCCGCGCCCGCCGTGAAGGCAAGCCCTTGAGCTTCGCCATGCTCGATATCGACCATTTCAAACGGGTCAACGACAGCCACGGCCACCCCATGGGCGACCGGGTGATCAAGAGCCTGGCGCTGTTTCTCAAGCAGCGTCTGCGCAAGACCGATTTCATCGGGCGCTACGGTGGCGAAGAGTTCGCCATTGTCATGCCGGACACCGACATTGATGCCGCCTGTCAGGTCCTGGACGAAATCCGCCAGCGCTTTGCCGAAATTCACTACCCGGCCCAACCCCAGGACCTGTGGTGCACCTTCAGCGCCGGAGTAGTGGAGATGAGTGAAGAATCCGACAGCCTGATGATGGCCAGCCAGGCGGACGAGGCGCTGTACCGTGCCAAGCACGCCGGGCGCAATCGGGTGCAGAGTGCCAGGCAATCAAAGCAAAGTGCCACTTTTTCATCGGAATCGACTGATTCGGTCATAAACGTGTAACGCAAACGCAATAACTTCAGGCACTTACGATTCTGCCCCCGGTAGACCCTTGATGCGCCTGAAGCTGCTGACCAATCTCAATACTGTTCTTTTAGTCGCCGTTTGCCTTGGCCTTGGCGCCACCCTGTGGTGGTCGCAAATTGCCTTGGAGCGACCTTACCTGCTTATGGAACGCTACCTGGGCCTGTCGCGGCAGTTCCAGGGCGAAGTGGCGCGCAACATCGAGGATTACCTGGCCAGCGGCGACGCCCTGCGCCTCAGTGCAGCAACCCAAGCGCTGGAAAGCCTGCAAAAGGACCTGGACCAGTTCCCGTCGGACCTGGCCAAGACCCTGCACCCCAGCCTGGCGAACCTCGACAGCTTCAGCAAGACCGACCTGCTGGCCGCCGGCAAACTGGCCGGCGATCCGCAGGCGCTGCTATTGCAGGCCGAGCGGGAGCTGAGCGCCAGTCTCGATCAGATCGCCCAATACGCCAACGGCGCTGCGGCCTATTTGCCGCCGTTGTTCACCGCTTCGCAGCACTTGGGCCGATTGTCCCTGGCGCGGGAAAAACTGGTCAGCAGCGGCCGCAGCGAATTGGCCGCCGACGTCGAGCGGGAATTGGCGAGTATCCGCGCCCAGGCCCAGCAGCTCGACAACTTGCCATTGCTTGGCGTCACCGCCAGCAGCGAATCGGGCAGCGATGATTTTGCCGCGTTGATGGGCCTGGAAAGCCAGGAAAAAACCGTCGCCGAAGACGCTGGCATCGCCCTCAAGCGCGAACTCAACAGCTTGCTTGGCCGCTACCCTGCGGAGTTGGCCCGCACTCGAGAACTGATCCAGAAACGCACCGAACTGAGCAACGCCACGCACCTGAAAGTCGCTGAAGTGCAGAGCGCAATCGACACATTGGAACCGGCGGTACGCGCCCAGCATGGACAGATCCAAGGGGAGGTTCGCTTGATCCAGGGCGTGATGATCGGCTTGATCCTGTTGATCGCGTTGCTCATCGACACCTTGCAGCGACGCTTGGCACGCACCTTGACGCACTTGGCGCCAGCCCTGTCGACGTGGGCCGAAGGGGACTTCAGCCGGGATATCCGCGTGGGCGCCAGCAACCGCGAATTGCAAGACATCGAGGCCTCGCTCAATCGTCTGCGCGCGTACCTGGTGGATCTGGTCGGTACCATCCGCCTGAACGCCGAACAGGTAGCCGGCAGCAGCCGGACCCTGGCCGAGCTCAGTGGCGAATTGCACAGCGGTGCCGAAGACCAGGCCGGTGATACGGCATTGATCCGCGACTCCCTCAGTGAGCTCGAAGCGACCATCCAGCAAGTGGCCGGCGATGCCAGCCAGGCCGCGGATGCCAGTCGCAGTGCCGGCCATGCCGTGGAGCAAGGCCAGAAAGTGATCGGCATGAGCCTCGCCGGCTTGCACTCGCTGGTCGGCGAAGTGCAGGGCAATGCGCAAATGATCGAACAGCTGGCTGAGGAATCGGCAACCATCGGCGGTGTGCTGACCGTCATCCGCTCGATTGCCGATCAGACCAACCTGCTGGCCCTAAACGCCGCCATTGAAGCCGCCCGCGCCGGGGAAATGGGCCGCGGCTTCGCGGTTGTGGCCGAAGAGGTCCGCTCCCTGGCCCAACGCACCGCAGGCGCCACGGCCGAGATCCAGGCGCTGATTGCCCGTTTGCAACTGGCAGCACGCCAATCGGTGGACGGCATGCGCGCCCAGGTCGAACATGCCGAAGCCACCGCCAACCAGGCCCAGGCGGCCGATGGCGCGCTGGATAAAATCGTCGAGGCGATCCAGACCATCGCCGATACCGCGGTGCGCATCGCCGATGTCACCGCCCAGCAAAGCGGCGCCGTCAGCGAAATCCGCGATCACAGCGAGCGGATCCACCAACTGGGCGGGGATAACCTGCAGCGCATCGGCCAGGGCCGGGAACAGGGCGACCACCTGCTGCTGCTGGGCGGGCGGTTGCACACGGCGGTACAGGCGTTCCGGGTGTGATTCCAGAAGCCCACTGAACCTGTGACGAGTAAGCTTGCTCCCGCTGGGTCGCGCGGTCCCCCTCATGCTAGGCTCCCGGCCCTTCAAGAAATTGCAAAAGGAACATGCAATGAGGGTACCTTCGTCGCCACCCGACGTTTCTGTCGAAGAAAACATGGCCGTGGCACACCATAAGAAAAATGTTCTTAAAGCCGGATCGGCTTTTATCTACTCTTGGTTTTATACCCAAGTAAGAAATCGTGGCCCTTGGGACTACAAGAAACTATCCGCGGAATATGAAGCCTTTGGAAATTTCAACTACGGCGCCACCGGAACCGCAGCAGGCTTCAGCGAAGACGTTCTTTTACGGGCAGCAGGTCTGGCCCAAAGTCGAGCAGGAACAACCACGGCAGAATTCGGGACATGGTGGGGGCAAGCCCCTTTTGGCGACGATCCGGGAGATCAGCGATGGATCAAGGAAGGGGTAAAATATGCCAAATTCAGAAACTACTAAAAAACCCGCCCTTCTCGCTGTCTTGTGCACAGTGCTTGCCCTCGCGCTGGCTTACACCAGTTGGACATGCTTCTTCCGTCAAAATACGCCTGAGTTGACAGAGGTCGTATTACGAAAAACCTTGTCTCAGGATGCATTTATCTACGGCGTAAAGGATGAGCGTGGCGGAGCGACGGTTCCTTTCAGTTATCGCTATTACGTCTATCGGACCCTGGCAGCGGACGCTGACATACTTTCCGAACTGAAAACCGCGACGCCATTTCTTGTCACCCGGGATGATTCGGTAACCATAGACGCCCAGGAACAAACGATTACGGTATTGGTTGACAAGGAAATCTACGCCTTCCACAGCAATACCCTCTACCGAAACGCCGATGGCGAAGACTATACCGCGGTGAATATCTATTTGCGTTCAGCTCCAACTGAGTAAGGGCGAGAGCTCGTTCGCGATAGCGGTGGCGCAGCTTGCATCATCGCTGAATGTGCCATCGTCATCGCGAGCAAGCTCGCTCCCACAGGGCTCAACTGCGGTCTCATGCCAGTGGTGACCGAATCCAGACACATGGTCACAAACTTCGCGCAAACATCGGTCAACGTGCGGGCTATTGCCGGGAACTGGACAGTCACAAAGACTTTGCGGCATAGTCTCCGGGTTCTGACACCTGCTCACAGACAACAAGGAACAGCAGATGGCGACCCTTCTGGTCCTGCACGGACCCAACCTGAACCTGCTGGGCACCCGTGAACCGGGCGTCTACGGCGCCGTGACACTGGCCCAGATCAACCAGGACCTGGAGCAACGGGCTCGTAGCGCCGGCCATCATTTGCTCTACCTGCAAAGCAATGCCGAATATGAATTGATCGACCGCATCCATGCCGCGCGTGGCGAAGGCGTGGATTTCATTCTGATCAATCCCGCGGCTTTTACACATACAAGCGTCGCATTACGTGACGCGCTGCTGGCAGTGAGCATCCCATTCATCGAAGTGCATCTGTCCAACGTGCACAAACGCGAACCTTTCCGCCATCACTCCTACTTCTCCGATGTAGCGGTAGGTGTGATCTGCGGCCTTGGCGCCAGCGGTTACCGACTGGCCCTGGAGGCCGCTCTAGAGCAGCTTGAAAAACAGGCAACAGCTTGAACAACAAGCGTTAAACGCCCCTGACCGACCCTTGGGAGTTGATGATTCATGGATATCCGTAAAGTTAAGAAACTGATCGAATTGCTGGAAGAGTCCGGCATCGACGAGCTCGAGATCAAGGAAGGCGAAGAGTCCGTACGCATCAGCCGCCACAGCAAGACCCCGGCCCAGCAGTTCTATGCACCGGCACCGATGCAAGCGCCAGTCGCCGCACCTGCTCCGGCAGCTGCGCCAGTTGCCGCCGCGGCACCAGCCGCACCGGCCGCGCCGACGCTCAACGGCACTGTTGCTCGCTCGCCGATGGTAGGCACGTTCTATCGCAAGTCTTCCCCGACCTCGCCGTCCTTCGTTGAAGTTGGCCAGACCGTGAAGAAAGGCGACACGCTGTGCATCGTCGAAGCCATGAAGATGATGAACCACATCGAAGCTGAAACCAGCGGCGTGATCGAATCCATCCTCGTCGAAGACGGCCAGCCGGTTGAGTACGACCAACCGCTGTTCACCATCGTTTGAACCGCGGAGAGCCTTTGATGACTGCGAAGTTGGAAAAAGTTCTGATCGCTAACCGCGGTGAGATCGCCCTGCGGATTCTGCGTGCCTGCAAAGAGATGGGCATCAAGACCGTCGCCGTTTACTCCAAGGCCGACAAAGAACTGATGCACCTGGGCCTGGCGGATGAATCCGTCTGCATCGGTCCGGCGTCGGCTGCGCACTCCTACCTGCACATCCCGGCGATCATCGCCGCCGCCGAAGTGACCGGCGCTACCGCCATTCACCCTGGCTACGGTTTCCTCGCGGAAAACGCCGACTTCGCCGAGCAGGTGGAAAACTCCGGTTTTGCCTTCATCGGTCCGAAAGCCGAAACCATTCGCCTGATGGGCGACAAGGTTTCGGCCAAGCACGCGATGATCGCTGCCGGCGTGCCAACCGTTCCGGGCTCCGACGGCCCGCTGCCTGAAGACGAAGAAACCGCCTTGCGCATCGGTCGCGAAGTCGGCTATCCGGTGATCATCAAGGCCGCCGGCGGCGGCGGTGGTCGCGGCATGCGCGTGGTGCACAAGGAAGAAGACCTGATTTCCTCGGCAAAACTGACCCGCTCCGAAGCAGGAGCGGCGTTCGGCAATCCGATGGTCTACCTGGAAAAATTCCTCACCAACCCGCGTCACGTCGAAGTCCAGGTATTGTCCGACGGCCAGGGCCAGGCGATTCATCTGGGCGACCGCGACTGCTCGCTGCAACGCCGTCACCAGAAAGTCCTCGAAGAAGCGCCGGCGCCGGGCATCGACGAACAGGCTCGCCAGGAAGTCCTGGCTCGCTGCGTCAAGGCCTGTATCGACATCGGCTATCGCGGCGCCGGCACGTTCGAGTTCCTGTATGAGAACGGTCGTTTCTACTTCATCGAAATGAACACCCGCGTTCAGGTGGAGCACCCGGTTTCGGAAATGGTCACCGGTATCGACATCGTCAAGGAAATGCTCAGCATCGCCGCAGGCAACAAGCTGTCGTTCACCCAGGATGACGTGGTCATCCGCGGTCACGCGCTGGAATGCCGGATCAACGCCGAAGACCCGAAATCCTTCATGCCAAGCCCAGGCACGGTCAAGCATTTCCATGCCCCGGGCGGCAACGGCGTTCGCGTCGATTCGCACCTGTACAGCGGTTATGCCGTTCCGCCGAACTACGACTCGTTGATCGGCAAGCTGATCACTTACGGGGCGACCCGCGACGAAGCCATGGCGCGCATGCGCAATGCGCTGGACGAAATCGTGGTGGACGGGATCAAGACCAACATCCCGCTGCACCGCGACCTCACCCGCGACGAAGGCTTCTGCAAAGGGGGCGTGAACATTCACTACCTCGAGCACAAGCTGGCTGGCGAGAAGCACTAAGCTTCAACCCGCACCAGACAAAGCCGCCTTCGGGCGGCTTTGTCGTTCCTGCAGGTTTCGCAAACCCTCCCACAAAAGCTTTGCGCTGGCGTAAACTGGCGCGCTTCTCGCGGCCAATGGCTGCACACTCCATTTTTTCAAAGGTGCCCGCCATGCCTTGGCTGCAAGTACGTCTGGCCATCAGCCCGGAACAAGCCGAAACCTATGAAGACGCCTTTCTTGAAGTTGGCGCCGTTTCGGTCACCTTCATGGATGCCGAGGACCAGCCGATCTTCGAGCCGGAACTCAACACCACGCCGCTGTGGTCCCATACCCACCTGCTGGCCCTGTTCGAGGGCGGTACCGAAGCCGCCAGCGTGCTTGCTCACCTGGAACTGCTGACCGGCAGTCCGCTGCCCGAGCACCACAGCGAAGTGATCGAGGACCAGGATTGGGAACGCAGCTGGATGGACAACTTCCAGCCGATGCGCTTCGGCCAGCGCTTGTGGATCGTGCCAAGCTGGCATGCCGCACCGGAGCCGGACGCGGTCAACCTGCTGCTGGACCCGGGCCTGGCGTTCGGTACCGGCACCCACCCGACCACCGCGCTGTGCCTGGAGTGGCTCGACGGCCAGGACCTGAAGGACTGCCATGTACTGGACTTCGGCTGCGGTTCGGGGATCCTGGCCATTGCCGCGCTGCTGCTGGGCGCCAAGGAAGCGGTCGGCACCGATATTGATGTCCAGGCTCTGGAAGCGTCCCGCGACAACGCCGGACGCAACAACATTGCCGAAGCGCTTTTCCCGCTGTATCTGCCTCAGGACCTGCCCCAGGTCCAGGCCGACGTGCTGGTGGCCAACATCCTCGCCGGCCCGCTGGTGTCGCTGGCTCCGCAACTGTCCAGCCTGGTCAAGCCGGGCGGACGCCTGGCGCTGTCGGGCATCCTGGCGGAACAGGGCGAAGAAGTCGCCGCCGCCTATGCCGGGAATTTCGACCTGGACCCGATTGCCAATCGCGATGGCTGGGTGCGCATCACTGGGCGTCGGCGCTAGAATGACCGCCTGTATCGACCGGATTGCCGCATGACCGACAGCTTCGTCACCCAGTGCCCGCATTGCCACACCAGTTTTCGTGTCAGCCATGCTCAATTGAGCGTGGCACGCGGGGTGGTTCGCTGCGGCTCGTGCCTGCAGGTGTTCAACGCCGCGCGACAATTGCTCGAACAGCGCACCGCCAAGAGCGTCGCGCCCCCTCTCGCGCCTCTCGCCGCGCCAGTCGTTGAGACAGCGCCGCCCCGCGCCATCAGCCAGAAACAATGGAGCGCCGCCGAGCTCGACCTCGATGACCTGGACAAGGAGCTGGCGCGCCTGGAGCGCCTTGAAAAGCGCGCCCCGGACAGCTTTGGCCGGCGTCGCGAAGACAACCTGAGCGCCCAGCGCGAGCAGCTTCCGGACGAGCCGGAGGCTTGGTCCGACAGCCTTTACAGCGAATCCCCCGTCGAGCGCACCGAAGGCGCCCTGCAAATGCCGGTCGAGCCGTTCGAGCCTCATGAGCCCGCCCGGCCGCCACGGACCGAACCTTCCTTGTCCCTGGCCCTTGAGCCCCTGGAGCCGGACGACGAACCTGTCGCCCCGCTGAGCCTCACGCCGGACGATGAGCCGCATGAACACCTTGAGCGCCTGTCCGCCACCGACGACCTGGATGACGAACCGGAGCCTGCGGCAACAGCGCGCAAGAAGCGCGAGCGCCATGAGCCGGGGATACGCGCCGAAGCCCTGCAGGACCTTGACGATGATCCACTGCAACTGGACTGGCGCAAACGCCGCTCGCCCTGGGGCCGCCGTTTGCTCTGGAG
>NZ_JBHFJB010000163.1:127590-131271 GCF_057334555.1 Pseudomonas sp. AGC41 | reverse complement strand
TGCTGATAGTGCTCGGCGCGGCAGCCCTGGCCGGCCAGTACATCGCCTACCATTTCGAAGAACTGGCCCGCCAGGACCAGTACCGCCCGTGGTTCCTGCAAATCTGCCCGGTCATCGGCTGCGACGTCCCGTCCAAGGTCGACATCGCCAAGATCAAGAGCAGCAACCTGGTGGTGCGCAGCCACCCGGAATTCAGCGGCGCCCTGGTGGTGGATGCGATCATCTACAACCGCGCGCCCTTCTCCCAGCCGTTCCCGCTGCTGGAGTTGCGTTTTGCCGACCTCAACGGTCATCTGATTGCCAGCCGTCGCTTCAAACCAGGCGAGTATCTGGGCGGCGATCTCGAGGGCCGCGGGGAAATGCCACCGCAGACGCCGATCCATATCGCCCTGGACATCCTCGACCCGGGGCCGAAAGCGGTGAACTACAGCCTGAGCTTTCATTCACCCGAATGAAGCCCGCCAGGGCCGATCGATTGACGGCAGCTTTCTGACTCGCCCCACCCAGACCAAACCGCTGGCGATAACAAAATAGCTGTTCAGATTTTATCCAATTCGACCTTTATCCAGTCATCGAGAGCGGGTATCATGCCAACCCTTTTTCGAAGTCTCATGATCCGGCCCCACTTCAGGGAAGTCCTATGTCGGCGGTACGCATCGGCCCATATACATTGCAGAACGGACTGGTCCTCGCCCCGATGGCGGGCGTCACCGATCAGCCCTTTCGTCAGTTGTGCAAACGATTGGGTGCCGGTCTCGTAGTCTCGGAAATGGTCTCCAGCGACATGAGTTTGTGGAACACCCGCAAATCGCGTCTGCGCATGATCCACGAAGGCGATCCCGAGCCCCGCTCGGTGCAGATCGCCGGTGGTGACGCACAGATGCTGGCGGAGGCGGCCCGGGCGAACGTCGAGCTGGGGGCGCAGATCATTGACATCAACATGGGCTGCCCGGCGAAGAAGGTCTGTAACAAGGCCGCAGGCTCGGCGCTGTTGAAGGATGAAGCGCTGGTCACCGAGATCCTGCAGGCGGTTGTCGCCGCAGTCGATGTGCCGGTGACCCTGAAGATCCGCACCGGCTGGGACCGGGACAACAAGAACGGCCTGACGGTGGCAAAGATCGCCGAACAGGCAGGTATCACGGCGCTGGCGGTGCATGGCCGCACCCGTGCCGACCTGTACACCGGCGAGGCCGAGTACGACACCATTGCCGCGATCAAGCAGGCGGTGTCGATTCCGGTGTTTGCCAACGGCGATGTCGACTCGCCCGAGAAGGCCCGGTACGTGCTGGACGCGACCGGCGCCGACGGCCTGTTGATCGGCCGGGCCGCCCAGGGGCGGCCATGGATTTTTCGTGAGATCGAACATTTCCTGCGCACCGGCGAAAAGCTCGCTGCGCCGCAATTGTCCGAGGTGGAACGTATTCTGCTAGAGCATCTGGCCGCGCTGCACGCCTTCTATGGTGAAGTCATGGGCGTACGCATCGCTCGCAAGCATGTGGGCTGGTATCTCGCAACCCTGCCGGGCGCCAGGGAGTTTCGCGCCCGTTTCAATCGTTTGGATGGTACGCAAGCACAATGCGCCGACGTTCAGGCGTTCTTCGCCGAACGTTACAAGAGCCTGACAGGGGACGAAGGGGTGGCCGCATGACGATGATGACCGAGACTTTAGTGAGTGGAATAACACCCGTGAGCGACAACGTGAATTTGAAACAGCACCTCAACACGCCCAGCGAAGAAGGCCAGACCCTTCGCGGGAGCGTCGAGAAGGCGCTGCACAATTATTTCGCCCACCTTGAGGGCGCTGCCGTCACGGATGTGTACAACCTGGTGCTTTCCGAAGTCGAGGCACCACTGCTCGAAAGCGTGATGAACTACGTCAAGGGCAACCAGACCAAGGCCAGTGAGCTGCTGGGCCTGAACCGCGGCACCCTGCGCAAGAAACTCAAGCAGTACGATCTGCTGTAAGCATTCAATCAAACCAGAAAGGCGCCCGCGTAAAAAACGGTCGCCTTTTTTGCTGACTTCCCTTGCTTTTGATGGAAATTGAAATGACCGACCAGACCACCCGCCTGCCGATCCGCCGCGCCTTGATCAGCGTCTCCGACAAGACCGGGATCCTTGAATTCGCCCGCGAGCTGCAACAGCTGGGCGTCGAGATCCTCTCGACCGGCGGGACCTTCAAGCTGCTGCAGGACAATGGCGTCGCCGCAGTGGAAGTCGCGGACTATACCGGCTTCGCGGAAATGATGGACGGTCGGGTCAAGACCCTGCACCCGAAGATCCACGGCGGGATCCTCGGTCGTCGCGGCATTGACGACGCCATCATGAACGAACATGGCATCAAGCCGATCGACCTGGTGGCGGTCAACCTCTACCCGTTCGAAGCGACCATCAACAAGCCCGGCTGCGACCTGCCGACCGCCATCGAGAACATCGACATCGGCGGCCCGACCATGGTCCGCTCGGCGGCCAAGAATCATAAGGACGTGGCCATCGTGGTCAATGCCAGCGACTACGCCGGCGTCCTGGAAAACCTCAAGGCCGGTGGCCTGACGTACGCCCAGCGCTTCGACCTGATGCTCAAGGCCTTCGAACACACCGCCGCCTACGACGGCATGATCGCCAACTACATGGGCACCGTGAACCAGGCCGCTGAGATCCTGTCGACCGAAGGCCGCAGCGAATTCCCGCGCACTTTCAACACCCAGTTCGTCAAGGCCCAGGAGATGCGCTACGGCGAGAACCCGCACCAGAGCGCGGCGTTCTACGTGGAAGCCAAGCCAGCCGAAGTCGGCATCGCCACCGCGACCCAACTGCAAGGCAAGGAGCTGTCGTTCAACAACGTGGCTGACACCGACGCCGCGCTGGAATGCGTAAAAAGCTTCGTCAAGCCAGCCTGCGTGATCGTCAAGCATGCCAACCCATGCGGCGTCGCAGTAAGCCCGGACGCCGAGGGCGGGATCCGCCAGGCCTACGAACTGGCCTACGCCACCGACACCGAGTCGGCGTTCGGCGGCATCATCGCCTTCAACCGCGAGCTGGACGCCGAGACCGCCAGGGCCATCGTCGAACGCCAGTTCGTCGAAGTGATCATCGCCCCTTCCGTCAGCGAAGAAGCCCGCGCCATTGTGGCCGCCAAGGCCAACGTGCGCCTGCTCGCCTGCGGTCAGTGGTCGGCCGACCGTGCGCCGGCCTGGGATTACAAACGCGTCAATGGCGGCCTGCTGGTCCAGAGCCGTGATATCGGCATGATCGGCAGCGAAGACCTCAAAGTCGTGACCAAACGCGCGCCGAGCGAGCAGGAAATCCATGACCTGATCTTCGCCTGGAAAGTCGCCAAGTACGTCAAGTCCAACGCCATCGTCTACGCCAAGAACCGCCAGACCATCGGCGTCGGCGCTGGCCAGATGAGCCGCGTCAACTCGGCGCGCATCGCTGCGATCAAGGCTGAGCACGCCGGGTTGCAGGTACAGGGCGCGGTCATGGCCTCCGATGCATTCTTCCCGTTCCGCGATGGCATCGACAACGCGGCCAAGGTCGGCATTACCGCGGTGATCCAGCCGGGCGGTTCGATGCGTGACAACGAAGTGATTGCTGCCGCCGACGAGGCTGGCATCGCGATGGTCTTTACCGGAATGCGCCACTTCCGTCACTGATCCAACCCGATCGAAATGTGGGAGC
>NZ_JBHFJB010000163.1:115790-127530 GCF_057334555.1 Pseudomonas sp. AGC41 | reverse complement strand
CTCCCACATGAAGCGCTCCAGCAGCGCCTTACAGAATTTGAGGTTTTTGAAATGAATGTTTTGATCATTGGCAGCGGTGGCCGTGAACACGCCCTGGCCTGGAAAGTGGCTCAGGATCCGCGCGTGCAGAAAGTCTTTGTCGCACCGGGCAATGCCGGCACCGCCATCGAAGCCAAGTGCGAAAACGTTGCTATCGACGTGCTGGCCTTGGAGCAACTGGCCGACTTCGCCGAGAAGAACGTCGCGCTGACCATCGTCGGCCCGGAAGTGCCGCTGGTCGCTGGCGTGGTGGACCTGTTCCGCTCTCGCGGCCTGGACTGCTTCGGCCCGACCGCCGGCGCGGCACAGCTGGAAGGTTCGAAAGCGTTCACCAAGGATTTCCTGGCACGGCACAAGATCCCGACCGCCGACTACCAGAACTTCACCGAAATCGAACCGGCACTGGCTTACCTGCGCGAAAAAGGCGCACCGATCGTGATCAAGGCCGACGGTTTGGCCGCTGGTAAAGGCGTGATCGTTGCCATGACCCTTGCCGAAGCCGAAGACGCGGTGCGGGACATGCTCGCTGGCAACGCCTTTGGCGATGCCGGATCGCGGGTTGTCATCGAGGAGTTCCTCGACGGTGAAGAAGCCAGTTTCATCGTCATGGTCGACGGCAAGAATGTCCTGCCGATGGCCACCAGCCAGGACCACAAACGTGTCGGCGACGGCGACAGCGGCCCGAACACCGGTGGCATGGGTGCCTACTCCCCCGCTCCGGTAGTCACTGCCGAAGTGCACCAGCGCGTGATGGACCAGGTGATCTGGCCGACCGTGCGCGGCATGGCCGAGGAAGGCAACATCTACACCGGCTTCCTCTACGCCGGCCTGATGATCGACAAGGCAGGTAACCCAAAAGTCATCGAATTCAACTGCCGTTTCGGCGATCCTGAGACCCAGCCGGTAATGCTGCGCCTGCAATCGAGCCTGGTCCTGCTGATCGAAGCGGCCCTGGCCCAGGCGCTGGACAAGATTGAAGCCCAATGGGATCCGCGTCCAAGCGTTGGCGTGGTGCTGGCGGCGGGTGGTTATCCGGGCGACTATGCCAAGGGTCGCGCGATCCAGGGCCTGGACGCCGCCGCGCAGTTGGAGGGCAAGGTTTTCCACGCCGGCACGGCATTGAAGGACGGCCAGGTGGTCACTGCCGGTGGTCGCGTGCTTTGCGCCACGGCCATGGGTGCCAGTGTCGATGCGGCCCAGCAGCAGGCCTACCGGCTTGCCGCGCGGATTGATTGGGAAGGATGCTTCTACCGCAAGGACATTGGCTACCGTGCCATTGCCCGTGAGCGTGGTGAAAACCAGGAATAACCCGGCCATTCAGCCAGGCAAAGGCCCATGGCCCTTGCCTGGCTGCCGGGGCGCCGCGCATAGTTATAGTCTGGCCTCAACCTATGAAGGGATTTCGCCGTGCGCTGGCTCAGGATTGCCATAGCCTTCACCGTTACCCTGCTGACGCTGCTCTGCATGCTCCCGGCGCAGGCCGCGCCAGGCAGTGGCTGGGCGATATTGCTCGACGAACAGGGCGACCTGAAGCTGAGCGACATCCGCTCTGCCCGCTACACCAATCAATTCAGCCCGATAGACCTGGACCACCTCAAGGCGGCCGAACCCGGCGGAGCATTATGGTTGCGCTTCCGGCTGGCGCCCGACCGGCATGAACAAATTCTGCGCATCTTTGCGCCAGACCTGTCGCGCCTGAATCTCTACGTGCTGGACGGCGATACGCTGATAGATCAACAGATCAGCGGCAATGGCCCGCCCGACACCGAACAATCCGCGCGCAGCAGTGATCTCATGCTGGCGCTACCGCGTAGCGACAAGCCCCTCGACGTCTACCTGCGATTGGCCTCCCGGTACGAATTGCGCCCCTACGTCACACTGCAACCGGCCATAACGGCAGCTGCCAACCAGAACCAGACGCTGATCTACGGCCTCTTGTTCGGCTGCATCGCCATGTTGATCCTGCACAACCTCACCCGTTACGCCTATACCCGCTCGCGCAGTTGCCTGTGGCTGGCAGCCTGTGAAGGGTTGCTCATGCTCAGCCTGATACTGTTGCTGAACCTGGCCGGGTCCTGGCTGCCTGACTGGCCGGCAATCCAGACACCGGGAGCGTACCTGGCGCTATTGCTGACCGCGCCCTGCGGCTTGATGTTTGCTTTACGTTTCTTCGCGCCCCTGGGCGAGCATCCGTTGAACCGGCTGCTGCTCGGAGAAATCGTCTTCATCATGCTGTGCAGCCTGTTGCTGTTGTTCGTCAACACACTGCCGCTCAACATCATCACCTATGCACTGGTGGCACTGGCCGGGCTGAGCATGTTGTTCGTCAGCGCCTGGCACTGGCAGAAGGGCTACCGCCCGGCGCGCCTGTTCGTTGCCGCCATGGTGGTGTTCAACCTCGGTACGCTGATCATCCTCCCCGCCTTGCAGGGGCTGACGGAAGTCGCGCCGCAAGGCCTGATCGTCACCCTTTTGGTATTCATCTGCATCAGTGGTCTGTTGATGAGCGTTGCCTTGGGCGAACGCCAGCGATCGATCAACGAGAGCCGTTTCAGCATCAGTCGCGACCTGGCCGCAAGCAATGCCGAGATCAACGCCAAGGCCGAGTTCCTGGCCAAGATCAGCCATGAGATCCGCACCCCCATGAATGGCGTGCTGGGTATGACCGAGCTGCTGCTGGGCACGCCGCTGTCGGTCAAGCAGCGTGACTACGTGCAGACGATCCACAGCGCCGGCAATGAACTGCTCACACTGATCAACGAGATCCTCGACATTTCCCGTCTCGAATCGGGCCAGATCGAGCTGGACGATGTGCAATTCGACCTGAATGCGCTGATCGAGGATTGCCTGAGTATTTTCCGCGCCAAGGCGGAACAGCAGAATATCGAGCTGATCAGTTTTATCCAGCCCCAGGTGCCGCGCGTCATCAGCGGTGATCCGACGCGGCTACGCCAGGCCCTGCTGAGCCTGCTGGAAAATGCCTTGAAGAAAACCGACGAAGGCGAAGTGCTGATCGTCGTCGCCCTCGATGAGCGCAGCAATCAACCACGCCTGCGTATCGCGGTGCAGGACAGCGGTTCGCCCATGGACGCCGAAGAGCGCGACACCCTGATGCACGCCGAGCTGCACAGCAAGAATTTCCTCTCCGCCACGCGGCTGGGGGGCAACCTGGGCCTGGTCATCGCCCGCCAGTTGATCATGCTGATGCACGGCGAGTTCGGCATCAAGAGTGGAAGCAGCCAGGGCAGCACCTTGTGGTTGACCCTGCCACTGGACCCTGACCGTCTCGAACACCCGACTTCCGACCTGGACGGTCCGCTGCAAGGCGCGCGGGTATTGGTCGTCGACGACAACGACACCTGCCGCAAAGTACTGGTGCAACAGTGCAGCGCCTGGGGCCTGAACGTCAGCGCAGTGCCGTCGGGCAAGGAAGCCTTGGCGCTGCTGCGCACCAAGGCGCATTTGCGTGACTATTTCGACGTGGTGCTGCTGGACCAGAACATGCCCGGCATGACCGGCATGCAATTGGCGGCCAAGATCAAGGAAGACCCGAGCCTGAACCACGACATCCTGTTGATCATGCTCACCGGCATCAGCAACGCCCCGAGCAAGATCGTGGCACGCAACAGCGGCGTCAAGCGCATCCTCGCCAAACCGGTGGCCGGGTATACGCTCAAGACCACCCTGGCGGACGAACTCAACCAGCGCAATAAAGGCCAGGCTCCGATTGCCCCGGTGAATGCCGGCCCTCTCCTGCCGGTGAAAGTGCCCAGCGATTTTCGTATCCTCGTAGCCGAAGACAACAGCATCTCCACCAAAGTCATCCGCGGCATGCTCGGCAAGCTCAACCTGCAACCCGACACCGCCAGCAATGGCGAAGAAGCCCTCAAGGCCATGAAGGAGCAGCGCTACGACCTGGTCCTGATGGATTGCGAAATGCCGATACTCGACGGCTTCTCCGCCACCCAGCAATTGCGCGCCTGGGAAGTCGGCAACCAACGGACCCGCACCCCGGTGGTCGCGCTGACGGCGCACATCCTGGCCGAACACAAGGAGCGTGCGCGCCAAGCGGGGATGGACGGGCATATGTCCAAACCGGTGGAGCTGTCGCAACTGCGTGAGCTGATCGAGCACTGGGTAGCCCAGCGTTAATCGCAAGTGAAGTGGCAGCTAAAACGCTATCAGGGTCACCCCGACGAAGCCGCAAGCCCGACTCATCTCCTTACTTTCTCTACACAGGCATTGCGGGCCAAAATTGGGGCCTGGTCCGCGCTTTGCGCAAGGCATTGTCGATACTCCTTCACATAATTCTTGAAGACCTGTGCTGCCTCGGCCTTCGGCAACCTTGCCAGTTCGCTGACAAACGCCCGCGAACCGATTTCGAAATGCTGGTAATCCACAACTCGGTAAAAATGGCATAGGTATTGTCTGCCACGGCATCCAGAACAACCATTTGCCCTGTTCCGGTCGCGTCATCGAAACCGAAGGTGTTAAAAACAACCTTGTTCAGCCTTGTGCAGGAAATCGGATTCTGTGGAGTGATGACTCCGTTATCTTCCAGGGTCCGGCACTCGGCCTCGGAAAGAGGGAATACGCCGATACCTGCACAACTGCAAGACATCGTTATCAACCCGCTCACGAAAAGAAACTTCATGACATACGTCGCAAACATCCTTGTCATTTAACTAACCATTAACGCCGTGGTGCCCGGCACTCTCGGCCGTTACTTGAAACAAAGCGCCCAATGAATTGCCGACAGTCGAATCACAGACTGATAGACTTCCGCGACTCTCTCTCGCAGTGAACCCGACCATGCTTCACGTGTTATTCAGCGTTTACCTGAAGATGCTGGTGCTCTACAGCCCCTTCTTCGTGCTGTCGTGTTTTATCAGCCTGACCCGTGGCTACTCACGCAAGGAACAACGTCGCCTGGCCTGGAAGGGCGCGACCGCGACGCTGGTTTCCAGCGTCTTGCTGTATCTGTTCGGGCGGGTCATCTTCAGCGTGTTCGGCATCACCGTGGATGCATTCCGAATCGGCGCCGGCAGCGTGCTGTTCATTTCCGCGTTGGGCATGGCTCAAGGCAAGTCAGCCGTACAGACCGACAATGTCCAGCAGGACGTGACCATCGTCCCGCTGACCATTCCATTGACCGTCGGCCCCGGCACCATTGGTGCCTTGCTGGTGATGGGCGTAAGCCAGCCGCACTGGGATGACAAGCTCATGGCGATCATCAGCATCGCCCTGGCCAGCTTCACTGTTGGCGTCGTGCTTTACCTGTCCAGCCGCATCGAACGCATCCTCGGCGACCAGGGTCTGCAGATCGTCAGCCGCCTGATGGGGCTGTTTGTCTGCGCGCTGGCAGCGCAGATCATCTTTACCGGGGTAAAGGGATATCTGGCCCCGTAGCCATTTATCCGCGCTTGCGACGGCTGAATCTTTTGCTCAATACCTTCTTGCGATGTTCGCCCAGGTACTCTTCAATCTGCTCCCTGAATGCTTCATAGCGGGCCGGGTTGAACGTCACGAATGACTTGCCACGGAAAAAATCCCGCGCCGACGCTCGCCAGTTCACAAAAAGGACCCCGCCATTATTTGAAGAACCGGAGTGTTTTATCGAGGCGGCAGAAGCAATCAGGATTCCGTTGGACAGCTGCTCGCAGGGGATAAAGGACAAGCGCGCGCCATCGACGGTCTTAGCCTGCCTCTGGAAGAGGTCGATAGTGTCGTCGTCCTGTTTCAGGCCATCGATCGTGCTGTCCATCACCGTGCTCAACACCGCTGCCGCCGGGTGACTGGCCTTAACGCCATCGATGATTCCTTTGACGATATCCTTGATCACCAGGTCCAGGTCCACCTGCACGGAATTCTCGGAGTAACGGGTGTATCCACTGTCGGGCACGAAACATCCGAGATCCACCAGGCATTCAATGAAAGCTTCATACCACTCACGGGTGTTCTTACCGGCGGGGACCTCGTAATTGGCCTCCATGATTGCCATGGTTATCAGGTTTTCCATGATCACCATGTTATCGAGCGACATGTTATTGCCATAACCCACCAGCGCATCGCCCAGCATCAGCGCATCCAGTTCCTTGGTGGGGTTGTCCTGTGACTGCACGATAGACCTGCGGACGCGGATCGGGGCAGTGCCCGACGCCTTGCGCCTGTCGATACGCGCGGCAATGGACTCGATACTTTTTGCCAGACTTATCTTACTTTCAAACAGTTCCATAAACTTTTCCTTGTTATGTGGATGACCGCTCCTGCGGACAAGCCTCAATCTAGTTACTTACCAAAACAATAACCAATAAAAAACAATTGCAATATGTTCACAAGCTTACCCACTCCAGGAAAACTTGTATCCAGACCTGTAGCCTGCCCACTTAAAGTTCACACCTGTTGCTATATTTCTAATCACCTTCAACTTTACGAGTTAACAACATGCTCAATAAAACGCTCACAGGTCTGATAACCGGCCCCAGCCTGTTTTCCTACATCGAGACACTTCCTCTGTCAGATCACGAGGGCATTGCCGACTGCAACAACTTCGCCATTCTCATTGCTGACGAAAGGTACAACCGGTATCACCAGCCAGAACGCTGGCTTGAAAGGTACGTCGGTGTGTTGAGGGCCATCGGCTGGTCAATCTATGAGGACGCAATATTTACTCGCACACAACAGGTCCTCAGCGGCTCTGTGGCGGAATTTCTGGTTGAGAGCGCAAGCGCGATGAACGATACGCAGCAAGGCAATGCCATGATCGACACGCTCGATAGCTTGGAAAACAACAGTCCCGCGCTGCTGTCTTTTGACCGGGAAACCGCTTCAGGTGACAGTTTCCAGGTTGTTCCATCCCGCTACGACGCGCAAGGACGACTCAATATCGCCGTATTCAAACTTGAATTGAATACACGGATAAAGAGCAACAATTTCCTCTTCTGGAACTGGGAAAAGCGCTCGGCCGAGATTGTCCAGCGAAAGGCCTATCTGAGACTGGACAGAACAGTACTCGATGGGCAGCGGGAATTAATCAACAAGCGACTGGAAAAAAAATCAATCGAGCGATTCGACCTCAGTCGAAACCGCCCCATCAATAACCAATGACACCTTGATGCTTTTTCATGCCCCTGGCTTATCGGCATACCAGCGCGGTGTATACACCCAGTCGCCACCTCCGATGCGTGGAAACACGCAAGTGGTGGAGGAGCCGATCAGCACCATGGTGCGCATGTCCACCTGGTCCGGGGTCAGTTGCCCAAGCGTGGTGACGCGCAGGGTCTGGCCCGGTCGGCCGATGTCACGTCCCAGGACTACCGGAGTATCCGCTGTGCGATGTTGTGCGACTATTTCCAGCGCCCGCCCCAGTTGCCACGGACGGGAGCGGGAGATCGGGTTGTAGAATGCCAGCGCCAGGTCTGCCTCGGCCGCCAGGTCCAGGCGTTTCTCGATGATCGACCACGGCTTGAGATTATCCGACAAGGACATCACGCAGAAATCATGACCCAGCGGCGCGCCGGCCTGGGCCGCCGTGGCCAGGGAAGCCGAGACCCCCGGCAGGATTTGCAGGTCGACGTTATGCCAATCGGCGTCAGTCGACTCATGCAGCGCTTCCAGCACAGCAGCGGCCATGGCGAATACGCCAGGGTCACCGGACGACACTACCACCACCGATCGGCCCTGAGCCGCCAGTTCGAAGGCATGTCGGGCACGCTGCATTTCTTCGCGGTTGTCGGTGCAATGTTGCACCTGGTCGGCCCGCAAAGGCCCGGCCATGCGCACGTAAGTCTCATAGCCGAGCACATCGTTGGCGCGGTCCAGTTCGGCACGCACGGCCGGGACCATCAACTCCGCCGCTCCAGGGCCAAGGCCGACCACCGCCAGACGTCCGCGCGCACGGCCGAGCTGCAGCGGGTCGATGGGCTGCTCAGCCACGGCGATGATCACGCCGCCCATTCGTTGCAACGAAGCCGGCTGGCCCAAAGCCTCATCCAGCCATTGCTCACTGTCATCGCTGGCCCGCGCGAAGCGCAGCGGCACGCCCAGCGCCAGAGCGGCGTGGTGCAATTCGGCGCGGGCCATGTCGCTGTCTGTCGCCAGCAGGCACGCCACTGATTGCACCGCGAGGCCGGCCCGGTGCAACGCGTCGTCGATCGCAGTCGACACGTCCATCGTGCCGGCGTTCACCGAAACCACCACGTTGCGCGGATAGATCCGCAATTCGTCCGGCGCAGGCACACCCGCGGCGCTGTCGATGCGTATCGCCAGCCGTGCCTGCGCATCCTGGGGCAACTGCGCCTGATCAAGCCACGGCGCCGCGCCTTCGACCCGCACCGGCTCGCCGGCCAGCAGATCGGAGACGAAACGCTTGCCCTGCTCCAGGTCGCCCAGGCTGTAGCCGCTCGGCGGATTGAGCAGGCAGGTGCCAAAACGCAACTCGCCGCTGGTGGTGATCGCCGGGGCGACTTGCAGCGCTGTGGCGATTTCCCGGGCCATGACATTCACACCGCCCAGGCCACCCAGCAGCGGCACCACGGCGCTACCATCCTCAGCCACCGCCAGCACGGGCGGCTCGCTGCCTTTTTCCAGCAACAGCGGCGCGAGGGTGCGAATGACGATGCCCGCCGCGCACAGCGCAATGATCGGCGTGTCCTGTTGATAGAGTTCGCGCAACGTGGTGCCGAACTCAACGTATTGCCGATCGCCCTCGACCCGCCCGGCGAGGCCATGAATCAGCGCATCGGGATAGCACTGCTGGATTCGTCGGGCCGTCGCGAGGCTGCCTGGGCCGAGGATGACAATTGCTACAGCCTTCCTCATCCCTGCCACCGCTCGCCCGGGACGATGATCAGCGAGAAGTACGGCGAAGACATCGGCTCGACTTCCTCCAGCGGCACGATTTTCTGGTTGGCCATGGTCGCGCGCTCGACGTACAGCGCCCGCCCGTCCATGCCCAGCTCCTCAAGCACCTGCCGAACCTTGGGGAAGTTACGCCCCAACTTCATGATCACCGCCGCATCGGCATCGGCCAACCGGCGCTTGAGATCGTCGTGGGGCAGGACGCCGGAGAGCACCGACAGGCTCTGGTTGCGATAGACCAGCGGGGCTCCCAGCACCGAGGCCCCACCGAGCATCGAACACACGCCGGGAATCACTTCGGCCTCGTAGCGCTCGGCCAGGCGGTCGTGCAGGTACATGTAGGAGCCGTAGAAAAACGGGTCGCCCTCGCAGATCACCGCCACATCGCGACCGGCATCCAGGTGCACGGCCAATTGCTCGGCGGCGGTGTCATAGAAGTCGGCGATCACTTCTTCATAGGACAACGGCGCCGGCAGCACCTCGGTGGTGACCGGATAGACCAGCGGCAGCAACGTCTGCACATCCTGCAGATGGGCCTCGATGATGCCGAAGGCGTTGCCCTTCTTGCCCTTGGCGACAAAATACGCCACCACCGGCGATTCGCGCAGCAGGCGCAGGGCCTTGACCGTGATCAGCTCCGGGTCACCGGGCCCTACGCCGAGGCCGATCAGACGTCCAGGCTGCTGCATCATTCAATCTCCGTAGCAAGGGCGTTGACGGCGGCGGCGGCCATGGCGCTGCCGCCCAGGCGACCTTGCATGATCACGAACGGCACGCCCCGGCTGTTGGCCGCCAGCGCCGCCTTGGATTCGGCGGCGCCGACAAAGCCCACCGGGAAGCCGAGGATCAGAGCCGGTTTTGGCGCGCCTGTATCGAGCATTTCCAGCAGGTAGAACAGCGCGGTCGGGGCGTTGCCGATGACCACGACACTGCCTTCCAGATGCGGTCGCCACAGCTCCAGCGCCGCCGCCGAACGGGTGTTGCCCAGCTCTTCGGCCAACGCCGGGACGCGCTCATCGCGCAGGGTACAGATCACTGGATTGTTGGCCGGCAGGCGGGCTCGGGTCACGCCTTCGGAGACCATCCGCGCGTCGCACAGGATCGGCGCGCCGGCGGCCAACGCTTGGCGCCCGGCCGTGCCCGCGCCCTCGGAAAACTGCAGGCCATCGACCGCCTCGACCATGCCGCAGGCGTGAATCACCCGTACCGCGAGTTTTTCCAGATCGGCCGGAATGCGCGCCAGGTTGGCTTCGGCGCGGATGATCGCGAAGGAGTTGCGATAGATCTCCTGACCGTCGCGGATGTAATCAAGCATCAAGGGGGCTCCGGGGATGAGCGTCGAGCCAGTGGTCGAGCGCTTCGATAGTCAGATTGTGCGCCTGCAACGCGCCGAAACCGGGCAACGCGGCATCACGAAAATAGAGGTCATAACGACCGGGGGCGACCGCCAGCAACGTCGCCGGGGCGATGTGGGCCGCCGCGCATGATCGCTGGCAGCCGGACAGATGAATGCTCAAAGCCTGGCCCCGACGTTGCAGCAGATCCGCCAACTGACGGGCATCGGCCTTGGTGTCGGCCAGGCCTTTGCCACAGCCATTGGAGCCGGTGCAGGCGATGAGTTGCGCCAGGGAGTGGTCGAGCGAACACAACAGGCCCAGCGCCTCGAGCTGCGTCAACACGGCATCCGCATCCTCGCGGCGCACGTTGGGCAGCAACAGGCTTTGCCAGGGAGTGAAGCGAAGGTTGCCGTCGCCCTTCTCCCGCGCCAACTGCGCCGCGCCGCGCAGCATGACCGTATCAAGCCGGCCGAGGGGCGCCGCCGCGCCGACATAGACCCGTTCGTCGTGCTGGGAATGAATACCGACGTGCAGGCCGCCGGGCGACGCACTCCTCCGCCAGTCAAGGCAAGGTTGCAGCGGCACGCGGCCGGTTAACCGGGTCATGAATTCATTCACGGGAAATTCGGCCAGCAGTTGGCGCATGCGGTTCTGATCCGGGCGGGCCAGTTCGAGAAACAGCTCCAGCACCGCTACCACCAGGGCATGTCCTTGGGCCAGGGGCACCTTGCCCGCCGGCTCGTCCAACGGCGAACCGGCCAGGCCAAAGGCAAGCCAGGGCTCGCCGTGCTGGACAAGCGCCGATAGCCACAGGTCATGGTGATGCTCGAGCATCGCCAAGGCTTCGCCACCGTCCAACTGCACGGCGAACTTGGCCGAGAGTTCGTGGAAGCGCTCATGGGTTTGCAAGGTGAAGAGGATCTGCGCGGCCAGCGGGCGGGTGTCGAACAGCATCTGTCGGTCGATTCCCGCCGAAGGGCTGAGCATCAGGTTACGCACGTCATCGCCAGCGGCCTTGCGCGGACCAAGCCCGGCGGCGAGCAACGCCTCGATCAACGCGTCCGGCTCAGGGCCGATACCGCGGATCTGCAGGTTGGCGCGGTTGGTGGCCTCGATCACGCCCCCGGTGAACTGCTCGGCCGCCCCGGCGACGGTTTCGGCCTGATCCGCGTGGATGACGCCGCCATCAAGCTTGATTCGGCAGATTCCTCCGTCCAGTGCCTGGACGACACGCAGCAACCCCGGACAACCCGAGGGGCGAATGACGTTGGAAAATGGACGTTCGTTCAAGGCAGAACCGGTAAATAGGAAACGCCGCAGCGGCGAAGGCCGCCATTATGCCTGCTTTGCCTGCGCTCATGAAAAGCTTGCCGGTCGGATTGCTGACAGCGAGCCCCGACTTCCGCACGCCTGTTATCCAAAACGGTGGGAGCGAGTCTGCTCGCGAACGCGGTCTGCCTGAACAGAAGATGTTGAGTGGACCACGTCTTCGCGAGCAGGCTCGC
>NZ_JBHFJB010000163.1:110234-115770 GCF_057334555.1 Pseudomonas sp. AGC41 | reverse complement strand
CCCCCCCCCCACGGGGGATCGCGGCGAACATAGGTTTTGTGAGCAGCCCACAGGTTCGCGCCGGACCGGGCGAGGCACGGTATGATGGCGGCCCGGTTCGCGGCGGCAACAAGCCTGGCGATCAACCCATTTATTCGAGGAACAGAGATGACCCCCTGGCTGACCGTAGTGGGCATCGGTGAAGACGGCTTCAAGGGCCTGGGCCGGACGGCTCGCCATGCCTTGCTGCGGGCGTCGCGGATACTGGGCAGCGCCCGTCAGTTGGAATTGCTGCCGCTGTGTATCCGCGGCGAGCGGGAGCTGTGGCCCAGCCCGTTCTCCCTGGAACCGCTGCTGGCTCGACAGGGTGAACCGGTGTGCGTGCTGGCCAGTGGGGATCCCATGTTCTATGGCGTCGGCGCCAGCCTGGCGAAACAGCTGCCGGCCGAGGAGATGCAGGTCATCCCCGCGCCATCCTCCTGCTCGCTGGCGGCGGCGCGCATGGGCTGGCCGTTGCAGGACGTGGTCACGCTGTCGCTGGTGGCCCGCCCCCTGGCGGCGCTCAATGCGCACTTGTCCAGCGGCGTCAGGCTGTTGCTGCTGAGTAACGACCGCCACAGCCCCGGCGCCGTGGCGACACTGCTGCGCGAGCGCGGATTCGGCCCGAGCGCCATGACCGTGCTGGAGCATTTGGGCGGTGCGGCAGAACGACGGAGCGACGGTTGCGCTGCGCACTGGTCCGATGAAGCGGTCGCCGACCTGAACCTGATCGCCATCGAATGCCGGGCCGATCCGTCGACGCAGCGCCTGTCACGCCTGGCCGGCCTGCCGGACAGCGCTTACGAACATGACGGCCAGCTGACCAAGCGCGACGTGCGTGCCGTCACCCTGGCTCGCCTCGCCCCAACCCCCGGCGAGCTGCTCTGGGACGTCGGCGCCGGCAGCGGCTCGATCGGCATCGAATGGATGCGCGCCCACCCCAGTTGCCGAGCCCTGGCCATCGAAGCCGACGAAGGCCGCCAAGCCCTGATCGAGCGCAACCGCGACAACCTTGGCGTGCCCGGCCTCCAATTGATTCGCGGCAGCGCCCCGCAGGCGCTGGCGAACCTGGAGCGGCCGGACGCGGTGTTCATCGGTGGCGGCGTCACCCGCGAAGGCGTGCTTGATGCCTGTTGGGCCCGGCTCAAGCCTGGCGGTCGGCTCGTCGCCAACGCCGTGACCCTGCAAAGCGAGATGACACTGATGAGTTGGCGCGAACGCCACGGCGGTGAGCTGACCCGCATCCACGTCGCCCAGGCCCAGCCTTTGGGCGAATTCGATACCTGGCGCCAGGCCTTGCCAATCACCTTGCTGGACGTGACGAAACCTTTCGATGCGTGACGAAACCGCCGAGCAACCCGCCCCCCTGCGCAGCGGCCTGACCACCGGCAGCTGCGCCACGGCCACCAGCCTGGCGGCGGCGCGACTGCTGCTGTGCGGCACCGAGGCCGATGCCGTGGAAATCGTCCTGCCCAAGGGCAAGCAGGTGCAGCTGCGCCTGGAGTTCTGCCGGCTGACCGCACAAGGCGCCGAGGCCGGAACGATCAAGGACGCCGGTGATGACCCGGATGTGACTCATGGCGCGCTGTTGTATTCCCAGGTGCGCCTGATTGCCGAACCTGGCGTGCGTTTTGTTGCCGGTCGTGGCGTCGGCACGGTGACGCGACCGGGACTGGTCCTGCCTGTCGGTGAGCCGGCGATCAACCCGGTGCCGCGCAAAATGATCAACGATCACCTGGGTCGCCTGGCCGAGGAAAGCGGTTATGCCGGGGGGTTCGAAGTCACGGTCAATGTCGAGGGCGGCGAAGCCCTGGCGCTGAAAACCATGAACCCGCGACTGGGCATCCTCGGCGGTCTGTCGATCCTCGGCACCAGCGGCATCGTCCGGCCGTTTTCCTGCGCCGCCTACATAGCATCGATCCACCAGGGCATCGACGTGGCGAAAACCAACGGCTACCTGCACATCGCCGCGTGCACCGGCAATGCCAGCGAAGACACGATGCGCCGGGTCTACAACCTGCCGGAAATCGCCCTGATCGAAATGGGCGACTTTGTCGGCGCCGTGCTCAAGCATGTGCGCAAGGTGCCGGTGGAAAAGCTCAGTCTTTGCGGCGGCTTCGGCAAGATCAGCAAACTCGCCGCCGGGCATATGGACCTGCACAGCCGCCACTCGAGCATCGACCTGCCACAACTGGCCGAATGGGCGGCGGCAATCGGTGCCGATGAGAAGTTGCAGCACGACATTCGTCAAGCCAACACCAGCCAGCAAGCCCTCGCGATGGCCAGCGCCGTCGGCATCGCCCTCGGTGACGCCGTGTGCGAGCACGCCCTGGCCTTCGCTCGCAGCGTGGTCCCGGCCCAGGTCCAGGTCGAAGTCTTCGCCATCGACCGTCAGGGCGGAATCGTCGGCCACGCTGGAGCCTTGAAATGAAACGCATCCTGCTGCTCGGTGGCGTCACCGAGGCCCTGGCCATTGCTCGCACGCTCGGCCCCGAGCACATCTACAGCTTGGCGGGCATCGGTCGCGTCCCCACCGACCTGACCTGCCAGGTACGCGTCGGCGGCTACGGCGGCGCCGAAGGCCTGGCGCAATTCATCCGCGCCGAGGGCATCGACCTGCTATTGGACGCAACCCACCCTTACGCCGCACAAATCAGCCACAACGCCGCCCACGCCGCCCGCGCCTGCGCCGTCCCCTGCTGGGCCCTGCGCCGTCCGGCCTGGCGCCCACGGGCCGGCGATGACTGGCGCGAAGTGGCCGACTGGGCCGAGCTGATCCAGGCCTTGCAGCCTTTCCATCGGCCCTTGTTCACCCTCGGCCGGGAGCCTCTGCAGCATCTGCAGGAAATTCCCGCCGAACAGTTCTGGACCCTGCGAGCACTGGACGTTTACCCCGGCAACGAACGCTGCGAAGTCATCGGCGCCCGTGGGCCGTTTCAGATTGACGGTGAACGCGAACTGTTCGAACGGCGACGAATCGATGTACTGGTCAGCAAGAACAGCGGCAGCACGGCCACCGAGCCGAAGCTGGAGGTGGCCCGGGAACGGGGGGTGCCGGTGCTGGTGTTGAAGCGGCCGGTGTTGCCGGGCGTGGATCGGGAGTTTGGGACGCTTGAAGAAACACTTGAGGCGTTGGCGCTTCCGACTCGATGAGACAAGATCGCTGCCTTGCATGAACAGTAACCTATTTGTTACCTTCAGGGCCGCGCATGATCAAACTCGAAGAATACTTACAAGACAACGACACAAGCCCTTTCAAGCGTTGGTTTTCCAGCCTGGACGCCCAAGCGGCCTTCAAGGTCTCCAACGCATTGATGCGCTTGGAGTTGGGCAACACCTCAAATATCAAGTGGTTCGACGGGTTGGGCGAGTTCCGTATCAATTGGGGCCCAGGTTATCGGATTTACCTGATCCAAGAGGGAAAGCGCCTGATCATCCTGTTTGGCGGGGGTGACAAGTCCACTCAGAAAAAAGACATCAAGCAGGCGAAAATGCTTGTTGCCGAATTCCAAGCCCGAAAAAAAAGCAGAAAGGCACACGAGGTAACGCAATGGCTCTCACACGCAGCTACAAACATACAATTGCCGAACGCGCCCAGCGAGATCCTGAGTTTGCCCAGATCCTGCTGGACGAGGCCGCGACTTTGTTTTTAAACGGAGAACCCGAGATGGCGAGGATGATTCTTCGCGATCTTGTTAATGCCACCGTGGGATTCGAAGAACTGGCAAAGGAAACGTCCAAACCCAGCAAAAGCCTGCACCGGATGCTTTCAGCCAAAGGTAATCCAAGCATGGATAACCTGGCCGCGATATTTGCAGTCATCCGTACGACTCTGGGAGTCGACATGCAGGTACATGCCGTACCGGCGCATTGAGGCTACGCGAACGGAAAACAAAAGCGCCCACTTGAAAATCCATTGCTACTGTTAACCCCAGCCCTGCGACCCTACACCGCACGTGGCCTTTTTACTTCTCGACACCGATCAGGCTAAATACCGCCACCTGATCGCCCAACCGAGCGGATTGCCCCATGTCCCGACAACGGCTTGCATTTGCCTGGATCGCCTGCTTCGCAGTGCTGTTCAACATGCTTGCCATGCCGCTTTCCAACAGCAACGGTGCGACCGCCAACTCGCCAGCCGAGCAAATGCTGTGGGGCAGTTTCTGCTCATCCGGCGGCACGAAGATGCTGGCGGTTTCCCTGGGCAAGGTGGAACAAGGCACGCCACAGCAAGACAATCACTCGACGATGCAGCATTGCTGGTGCTGCTCAGGCCCGGCGCCGCTGATGGCGCTCGCCGGGCACGCCCCGCAGTTGTATCTGGACGCACAACGGGCCGATCGCGGTACGGCCCACGCGAAGCTCGACAGCCCGACCCCGCGCCAGCAATGGCCCAGCCTCAACCCCCGTGCGTCGCCTCTGGCCTGATTCTTCCCGCATGAAACTGCGCCCTGAATCGTTCCGGAGAATTGCCATGTTGAACCGACTCATCCTGCTCGCCGCCCTGTTGCTCCCGGTTGGCTTCGCCCAGGCTCACCAGTACAAGGCCGCCGAGCTTGAGATCGCCCATCCGTGGTCCCAGGAGTTGCCGCCCAACGCGCCAACCGTGGCCGCCTATTTCGTGATCCACAACAGCGGCACCACTGCCGACAAACTGCTCGGCGTCGACTCGCCGATTGCCGGCAAGGCCGAGCTCCATGAACATGTGATGCAAAACGACCTGATGAAAATGCAACCGGTACCCGTCGTCGCCATCGCCCCGGGTGCGACCGTCACCTTCGCGCCGATGGCCTATCACGTGATGTTGCTGGACCTGAAGGACCGCAGCTTGCTCAGCGACGGCAAACGTTTCCCCATGACCCTGCATTTCGAAAAGGCCGGGGACGTGACGGTGGATGTCGCGGTGCAGAAAAAAGCACCCGACGGCACCAAGACACACCAGCACGCCCAGTAGACGCAGCCGCCCATGCAACCACGTCGTACCAGCCTGTCCAAGCACCGCCGGCAGCTCATGAGCTTGACACGCGGCAGCTGGATCAGCCTGTTCGCCATGCTGATGATCTTTATCGGACCACTGGTTTCCCAGTCGATGCCGATGGATCAGCGCATGTCCATGCCTGTGTCCGTGAGCATGGATATGGAGATGAGCATGGACATGCCGGTGCACGAAGCACCGGCTGCCGAACACTGCCAGCCCCAGAGCGAGCACCATGCGCTCTGGGAAAAATGCGGTTATTGCAGCCTGCTGTTCAACTGCCCGGCGCTGCCTGGCGGCCACACATTCGCCGTCTTCGACACCCCGCCCAGCCACACCTATACCAGCCCTTCCCCGCACCTGGGTCATGCCCGGCCGGCGTTCTTCCCAGGCGCCCGCACCCGCGCACCGCCCCTCGACGCGTAAGCCCGCACCTGCTCACCCGGTCGCAAAGGACAGCCCAACGCTGCCCTGAACACGGATGAGTGCCTGACATCTGGGCCGAAGCAAACATAAAACCCGTGGGAGGGGGGGGGGGGGGGG
>NZ_JBHFJB010000163.1:102734-110139 GCF_057334555.1 Pseudomonas sp. AGC41 | reverse complement strand
GGCTCGCTCCCACAGAGGTTGCATCGCTCAGCCGATATTTGAAGAACCGAATTTGCCCTGCGGAGCGCTTTGCAATGAGCCAACCGAAACCCAATTTCTACAACCTGGCCTGGCGCTGGCATTTTTATGCCGGGCTGTTCGTGGCGCCGTTCATGGTGATGCTGGCCCTGACCGGGATCATCTACCTGTTCAAGCCGCAACTCGATCCATTGATGTACGGCAACCTGCTGAACGTACCGGCCGGGCATCACAGTCTGGCGGCGGACGACCTGCTCAAGCAGGTTCGCCAGGCCTACCCCGAAGGCCAGGTCAAACAGTACCTGCCGCCGATCAACGCCGAGCGCAGCGCGCAATTCGTGGTGCTCGACAAGGGTCGGGAGCTGAATGTGTTCGTCGACCCTTACCACGGCGACGTGCTCGGCGAGCAGGACGCCAAAGACAACCTGCAAGCCATGGCCCGGGCCATCCACGCTGAATTGCTGATCGGTACCGTCGGTGACCGGCTGGTGGAAATGGCCGCCGGCTGGGGCGTGGTGCTGGTGGTTTCCGGACTGTACCTGTGGTGGCCGCGCGGGCAATCCTCGGCTGGCGTGCTGTGGCCGCGCTGGAGCGCTCGCGGTCGGGTGCTCTGGCGCGACCTGCACGTTGTCGTCGGCTTCTGGGGCGCGGCGTTCCTGCTGGTGATGCTGCTCAGCGGCATGACCTGGACCGGCTTCTGGGGCAAGCAATACGCCGGCCTGTGGAACCGCTTTCCGGCGGCGATGTGGAACGACGTACCGAAGTCCGACGTCGAGGCCGGCAGCCTCAATAACCCCCATCGCCAGACCGTGCCGTGGGCGGTGGAGAACACGCCGATGCCGATGTCCGGTGACCACGCCGAGCACATGGCCCATGGCGGCATGCACGAAGGTCCCGCCGCACCCACCGTCAGCCTGCAAGCGGTGCAGGACATCGCCACCGAGCGCAAGGTCGAGCCCGGCTACAGCATTACCTTGCCAACGACCGCCTCGGGCGTATTCACCATCGCGGTGTTCGCCGATGACCCGCGCAACGACGCGACCCTGCACGTGGACCAGTACACCGGAAAAGTCCTGGCCGACGTGCGCTGGGAGCACTACAACCTCGTTGCCCGCGCCACCGAGACCGGGGTGATGCTGCACGAAGGCAAGATGTTCGGTCCGGTGAACCAGATCATCGTCCTGCTGATCTGCCTGATGATCCTGCTCAGCGCCGTGAGCGGCATGGTGATCTGGTGGAAGCGCCGGCCCCAGGGCAAGTTCGGCGTGCCGCCACTGCGCCACGACCTGCCAACATGGAAGACCGGTGTGTTCATCATGTTGGCCCTGGCGGTGGTGTTCCCGTTGGTGGGGGCGTCGCTGGTGGTGGTGTGGCTGCTGGACCGGCTTGTTACCCGGTTCAATCGCCAGCCTGAGGCCGCTTCATCTTCAAGCTGAGAATTGCGCGTTAACGGAAAGCGGCGCGAAAGCTCTACAATCGCGCCGCTCTCCGGCTGTAACCACAGCCAAAACTGTGGGTTGGGTGTCGATCCGATAATTCGAGTAAATGCATGACCTCGCTAACCCTCTCCCACCTCGCCTGGACCCCGCTGGGCCATGGCCACTGCCATCACCAGTTCCAGTTGCGTGATGCCACGCTGCAGGTGGCGGCCGGGGAATTTGTCGGGCTGATCGGGCCCAACGGCAGCGGCAAGACCAGCCTGTTGCGCTGCGCCTACCGCTTCAGCCGGCCAGAAAGCGGCGAGGTCAGACTCGAACACCACAACGTCTGGAAACAGCCCTCGCGCTGGTGCGCCCAACGCATCGCCGTGGTGCTGCAAGAATTTCCCGACGCCTTCGGCCTGACCGTGGAAGAAGTCGTCGCTATGGGTCGAACCCCCCACAAAGGCCTGTTCGACAGCGACAATCATGAAGACCGCCGGCTGGTGCTCCAGGCATTGGCATCGGCAGGACTCGAAGGCTTTGGCGACCATGCCTTCGCCACGCTCTCGGGCGGTGAGAAACAACGGGTGATCCTCGCACGCGCCGTGGCCCAGCAGCCGCAGTTGCTGATCCTCGACGAACCGACCAATCACCTCGACCCGCGCTATCAATTGCAGTTGCTGCAACTGATCAAGGGCCTGAGCATCGGCACCCTCGCCAGCATTCATGACCTGAACCTTGCCGCCGCGTTCTGCGACCGCCTGTACGTGATCGAACACGGGCGCATTGTCGCCAGCGGCACGCCGAGGGACGTCCTCACGGTCGACCTGTTGCGCGAAGTGTTCGGCGTCGCGGCCCTGGTGGATGAACACCCGCTGGCCGGCTACCCACGAATCACCTGGATAACCCAACCATGATCCTGCGTCCCCTGCTGTTGCTTCCGTTATTGCTGGCAAGTTTGCATGTCCAGGCCGAGGCCAGCCGCTACCCGCTGACGATCCAGAGCTGCAACCGCCAGGTACTGTTCAACGAGGCTCCTCGGCACGCCGTCAGCCATGACATCAACATGACCCAGATGATGCTCGCCCTGGGGCTCAAGCCGCGCATGGTCGGCTACAGCGGTATCAGCGGCTGGAAATCGGTGACACCGGACATGGTGAAAATCCTCGATGGCCTGCCGGAACTGGCCGCCAAATATCCCTCGGTGGAAACGCTGCTCGACGCCAACGTCGATTTCTTCTTCGCCGGTTGGGACTACGGCATGCGCGTCGGCGGCGACCTGACTCCGCAGACCCTGCAACCGCTGGGCATCAACGTCTACGAACTGACCGAGTCTTGCGCGTTCGTGATGAAACGCCCGGCGGCCTCGCTGGAGGACACCTACAACGACCTGCGCAACCTTGGGAAAATCTTCGACGTGCAGGATCGCGCCAACGCGCTGATCGCCACGATGCAGGCCCAGGTGGCCGAAGTGCGCAAGCACCGGCCAACCCGACAACCGCGGGTGTTCCTGTATGACAGCGGCGAAGACCGGGCCATGACCTCCGGCCGCCTGGGCATGCCCCAGGCCCTGATCGACGCGGCCGGCGGGCGCAACATTCTGGATGACGTGGACGCCAGTTGGACCCGCGTCAACTGGGAAAACGTGGTGGAGCGTAATCCCCAGGTCATCGTGATCGTCGATTACGGCGAAGTCAGCGCCGAGCAGAAACAGCAGTTCCTGTCGAGCAACCCGGCCCTGCAATCAGTCGATGCGATCAAGCACCAGCGTTTCGTCGTGATCCCTTACGTACAGGCGACGCCGGGTATCGATAACGTGTTGGCGGTGCAAACCCTGGCGCGGGGTTTTCACGGCCAATGAACGATCGTCGCTATGGGGCACTGCTGCTACTGCTCGGCGCGCTGCTACTGGTGTCCTGCGTGGTGTCGCTGGGTTTCGGGCCGGCGCGGGTACCGGTGGCCGTGGTCTGGGACCTGCTGCTGCATAAGGCCTTCGGTGTCGGCGAGGCGCATTGGACGCCTGGCCAGGAACATATCGTCTGGCTGATCCGCGTCCCGCGCCTGCTGCTCGGGGCGCTGGTAGGCGCAGGGTTGGCGTTGATCGGCGCGGTGCTGCAAGCGGTGACACGCAACCCGCTGGCCGATCCGCACCTGCTTGGCGTGACCTCCGGCGCTACCCTCGGGGCGGTCATCGTGGTGTTGCATGTCGGCGAGATCATCGGCCTGCTGACCCTGCCGCTGGCTGCCTTCATCGGCGCGCTGTTGAGTATGTTGCTGGTGCTGGCCATCGCTGCCCGCCAGGGTCGCCTGGAGAGCGATCGCCTGCTGCTGTGCGGCGTAGCGGTGTCGTTCGTGATGATGGCGGCAGCCAACCTGTTGCTGTTCCTCGGAGACCATCGCGCCAGTTCGGCGGTGATGTTCTGGATGCTCGGCGGCCTGGGCCTGGCACGCTGGGAACTGCTCGCGGTGCCAGCCGCCAGTGTGCTGCTGGGGCTGGTGTTGCTGCTGGGCATGGCCCGGCCGTTGAACGCGCTGATGGCTGGGGAGCAGACCGCCGTGACCCTGGGGCTGAACGCGGCAAAGGTGAGGCTATGGATTTTCCTGATCGCGTCCTTGATGACCGGCGTACTGGTGTCCATCAGCGGCTCGATCGGTTTTGTCGGGCTGATGGTGCCCCACATCGCCCGACGCCTGGTGGGCGCCGAGCATCGTCGGCTGCTGCCGGCCTGCGTGCTGCTGGGCAGCCTGTTCCTGGTTTGGGTGGACGTGGCGGCTCGCACGCTGATCGCGCCGGAGGATTTGCCGATCGGGGTCGCTACAGCCGCGATCGGTGGACTGTTCTTTATTGGTCTGATGCGCCGTCGCTGAAAAGATGCTTCTTCTGGTACACGCCGAATAGCTCGGTACCAAGGCCGCCATCTCGAAAATGCTCCAGCTCCGCTCGAACCATAGCAATGACCAATGCCCGATCCTCAGCTTTCGCAAGATCAAAATTTCCACTGTAGGCGAGATTGACCATTCGCCAGAGGAAGCAGTTGGTACGGTAAACATCCACCGGCTTGAGCCAACGTTCGAGGAGCGCGGTAATTTCCTCACTTCGAATGCCCTCGAAGCACCCGATCGAGTGGTCCTTGTCTGGAATGACAGCATCGACAACCTGGGTATCGGCGTTTAGCCGGTAGCGTGCCGGCAATGCCGAGAACGCTGCATCAGCCGCAATGATTGCCTCAGGCCACAAGCGATTGCCATTGCGCCCCACGGCCTCACCCACACTCCAGAACTCGCCATCGTTTTTCAAACTATGGGAGATAAAGAGCATCACTTTTTCCAGCTCGATCAAATGGTGCAATGCCGAGACGCAGATAATAACGTCCCACTGCTCACCGGTAGGCACCAGGCTATTCGCATCGGCCACGATCAGATCGAGGCCGACCCCTGAAGAAAACTGCTTCGCCGCGATGTGAAGCAGGTCTTCATTGATATCCAGCAGTGACCATTCAACGCCTTCGGGAACAGCCGCCGACAGACCAGCTTCGATCCGCGCGGCACCACTGCAGATCGACAGGACTTTTATTGCCCCGTGATCGCTGACTTTCCGGCGTAGCCTCGCTTGGAAGTCGGGCGGCGTTTGCGGGACGTTCGCCCTCAGCATACGAGTGGCATAGGAGTAGGCGACCTCTCCTTCAAACGGCTCCAGAATCACCATCTCGGAATGGGCAACCTGCCCTTGCGCCGGAGCCAGTCCATTCAATCGGCGAACGTTGCGAGCAACGCCCATGGCCGCTTCACTTTGTCGCTCCTGAACGTTCGAGTAAAACTCGTTCCGGTAGACGCTACTGAAGTGTGCTATCTCGTTTTTCACGCGCATCCGATGGTGTGTTTTTGCCAGGAGAAGCTTCATCACTCCTTCCCTGGCGACGCACAAGTCAGCTATCGCCAGCCAGTCGGCTGTAGGGTCATTTTTTGCCCCTGGCCCGCACGTTACCAAGAGACGGCCACGTTTCCCCGCCAACCAGGCCAGATCCAGATCGACCGACCGCCATTCCGACGGCGTAGATCCTCCGCAAATATGAAACATTCCGAGTGGGAATTCGCTTTGACCTGGATCATCGACAAAAACAACTGAACACGTGAGCCCGTCGACACTGATGCCTGGCAGCGCTGCCGAAAAACGAATGTAGAGTCTGGAATCGGAAAACACATCCAGCTGGCTACTTCGCAGATGTTCCCCGGCGGTGAGAATCAGCGAATATCTCGCTTCTCGCAAATGCGTCACGTGCATCCATTGCGGATGCCCGGCCGGTTTGACTTCAGGCAACACGGCAAATACTGCCGTCTCGTCGAGAAGAAAATAGCTTGCAGCGCCAGAGTCATTCAAACGGCTTTTCCCACTTTGCAATGGCAGAAGAATCAGCATAGTCGGGCGGGCGATAATTTCACCTTGGGTCAACCTCATCCACGCCCCAATGCGGAGCGCCATCCTGCACCAGCAACAATGATGTGGTCGCTGATGGTGCACCGCCACTTTCCTCTCTCACCGTCGACCCCGCATTTCAAAGCCTTTCCCCGACCGGGCACACCCCTTGCAAAAGCGCTTTCAGCGTTTGCATCTGCCATCCAGAAAAACATAAAGACCACGGAGATCGCACAATGAAGCGTCGTAGCTTGATCAAGGCTTTTACACTCTCGGCAAGCATTGCCGCGATGGGCATGGCCTGGACCGTCCAGGCCGCCGAGACCATCAAGGTCGGCATCCTGCATTCGTTGTCCGGGACCATGGCGATCTCCGAAACGTCCCTCAAGGACATGGCGCTGATGACCATTGACGAGATCAACGCCAAGGGTGGCGTGAACGGCAAGAAGCTTGAAGCGGTGGTCGTGGACCCGGCATCCAATTGGCCGCTGTTCGCTGAAAAGGGCCGCCAGTTGCTGACCCAGGACAAAGTCGCCGTGGTGTTCGGCTGCTGGACCTCGGTGTCGCGCAAATCCGTGTTGCCGGTGTTCGAAGAACTCAACGGCCTGCTGTTCTATCCGGTGCAGTACGAAGGCGAAGAGATGTCGCCGAACGTGTTCTACACCGGCGCCGCGCCAAACCAGCAGGCGATTCCGGCGGTGGAGTACCTGATGAGCGAAGAAGGCGGCAGCGCCAAGCGCTACTTCCTGCTGGGCACCGACTACGTCTACCCGCGCACCACCAACAAGATCCTGCGTTCGTTCCTGCACTCCAAAGGCGTGGCGGACAAGGACATCGAAGAGGTCTACACCCCGTTCGGCCACAGCGATTACCAGACCATCGTCGCCAACATCAAGAAATTCTCGGCCGGCGGCAAGACTGCCGTCATCTCCACGGTCAATGGCGATTCCAACGTACCGTTTTATAAAGAACTGGCGAACCAGGGCCTGAAAGCTACCGATGTACCGGTCGTGGCTTTCTCGGTGGGCGAAGAGGAACTGCGCGGCATCGACACCAAGCCATTGGTGGGCAACCTGGCGGCGTGGAACTACTTCGAATCCGTGGATAACCCGGCGAACAAGAAATTCGTTGATTCGTGGAAAGCCTACGCCAAGGCCAAGAACCTGCCGGGCGCCGACAAGGCGGTAACCAACGACCCGATGGAAGCCACCTACGTCGGCATCCACATGTGGGCGCAAGCGGTGGAAAAAGCCAAGTCCACCGATGTCGACAAAGTCCGCGAAGCCCTGGCCGGCCAGACCTTCGCCGCGCCGTCGGGCTACACCCTGACCATGGACAAGACCAACCATCACCTGCACAAGCCGGTGATGATCGGCGAGATCCAGGCGGACGGTCAGTTCAACGTGGTCTGGCAGACCGAAGGGCCGATCCGCGCCCAGCCGTGGAGCCCGTTCATCGCCGGCAACGACAAGAAGCCTGACTATGCGGTGAAGAGCAACTGAGCCCATGGGTGTCGGGCCGAATTCCCGGACCGACACACAACCCTTGTGGG
>NZ_JBHFJB010000163.1:99102-102637 GCF_057334555.1 Pseudomonas sp. AGC41 | reverse complement strand
CCCCCCCCCCCCCCCCCCCCCCCCCCCCCCTCCCACAGAGAAAGAAGTTCGCGCAAGGCCTAGCATATGCCCACCGCCCTCTACCGCTTGATCCTCGCCATCGCATTGTTACTGCCGATGGCCTCATACGCCGGCGACGCCGAAGACTTCGTCGCCGCCAACCCGGCCCAGCAGGCCAAGCTCCTGGAAGCCTGGGCCGCGCAGCCCGACCCGGCGCGCGTCGAGCTGATCAACGCCTTGCAGCAAGGCCAATTGACCATCGACGGCCAGCCAAAAACCCTGCGCCTGAACAACCGTTTGCGAGGGCTGATCGAAACCGCTCTCGCCAGCCACCAGCTACTCGCCGTGGATGCCCGCGTACGCCTGACTGCCGCGCAGCAATTGCAAAAAAGTGCCCGCCCCGCGCAACTGGCGTTCCTTGACCGGCAACTGGCCGGCGAGCAGGACGAAGACGTGCATGCCGCCCTGAGCCTGGCCCTGGCGAACCTGCAACTGGTCGATGCCAACCCTTCCGTGCGCCTGGCCGCCGTCCGCCTGTTGGGGGAAACCGGCGACCCGCTGGCCCGCACCCGCCTGGAAACTCTCCTCGAACCCGGCGTCGAAACCGATGCCGCCGTGCGCACCGCCGCTGAAACCAGCCTCGGCCAGGTCAAGCGCAAACTGCTTATCGGCGAGTTGCTGGGCCAGGCCTTCAGCGGCATGTCCCTGGGCTCGATCCTGCTGCTCGCCGCCCTCGGCCTGGCAATCACCTTCGGCCTGCTCGGGGTGATCAACATGGCCCATGGCGAGATGCTGATGCTCGGCGCCTACTCCACGTATGTGGTGCAGATGCTGTTCCAGCGTTTCGCCCCGAACGCCATCGAGTTCTATCCATTGATCGCCTTGCCGGTGGCGTTTTTTATCACCGCGGCCATCGGCATGGCGCTGGAGCGCACGGTGATCCGCCACCTCTACGGGCGCCCGCTGGAAACCCTGCTCGCTACCTGGGGCATCAGTCTGATGCTGATTCAACTGGTGCGCCTGGTGTTCGGCGCGCAGAACGTCGAAGTCGCCAACCCGGCCTGGCTCTCGGGTGGGATCCAGGTGCTGCCGAACCTGGTGCTGCCGTACAACCGCATCGTGATCATCGCCTTCGCGCTGTTCGTGGTCGTCCTGACCTGGCCGCTGCTGAACAAGACGCGCCTGGGCCTGAACGTGCGCGCCGTGACCCAGAACCGCAACATGGCCGCCTGCTGCGGCGTGCCCACCGGGCGCGTCGACATGCTCGCTTTCGGCCTCGGCTCGGGCATCGCCGGGCTCGGCGGCGTGGCTTTGAGCCAGATCGGCAACGTCGGCCCGGATCTGGGCCAGAGCTACATCATCGATTCGTTCCTGGTGGTGGTGCTCGGCGGCGTCGGCCAGTTGGCCGGTAGCGTATTCGCCGCGTTCGGCCTGGGCATCGCCAACAAGATCCTCGAACCGCAGATCGGCGCCGTGCTCGGCAAGATCCTGATCCTTGCGCTGATCATTCTGTTCATCCAGAAGCGTCCGCAAGGCCTCTTCGCGCTCAAAGGACGGGTGATCGACTGATGAACCAGCCCCTGATGCTCACGGCCACACAAAAGGCCGGTCCCAAACTCACCGTTGCCATCGGCGCGGTGATCCTCGCCGTGCTGCTGAGCCTGCCGTTGCTGTCGTTGCTGGCGGCGGACAATCCACTGCACATCTCGGCTTACACGCTGACCCTGGTGGGCAAGATCCTCTGCTATGCCATCGTCGCCCTGGCGCTGGACCTGGTCTGGGGCTACGCCGGCCTGCTTTCCCTGGGCCATGGCCTGTTCTTCGCCCTGGGCGGCTACGCCATGGGCATGTACCTGATGCGCCAGGCTGCGGGTGATGGCTTGCCGGCGTTCATGACCTTTTTATCGTGGAGCGAACTGCCCTGGTACTGGGCCGGCACCGACAGCTTCCTTTGGGCGCTGTGCCTGGTGGTGCTGGCGCCGGGTTTGCTGGCGCTGGTGTTCGGCTTCTTCGCGTTCCGTTCGCGGATCAAGGGCGTGTATTTCTCGATCATGACCCAGGCCCTGACCTTCGCCGGGATGCTGCTGTTTTTCCGCAACGAGACGGGTTTTGGCGGCAACAACGGCTTCACCAATTTCCGTTCGATCCTGGGCTTTGGCATCACCGAGCCGGGCACCCGCGCGGTGCTGTTTTTTGCCACGGTGCTGTTGCTGGTGGCAAGCCTGTTCATCGGCTGGCGCCTGGCCCGCAGCAAGTTCGGACGGGTGCTGACGGCCCTGCGCGATGCGGAAAACCGCCTGATGTTCTGCGGCTACGATCCGCGTGGTTTCAAGCTGTTCGTCTGGGTGTTGAGCGCGGTGTTGTGTGGCCTGGCCGGGGCGCTGTACGTGCCGCAGGTGGGCATCATCAACCCCAGCGAAATGTCGCCGACCAACTCAATCGAAGCTGCCGTGTGGGTGGCCCTTGGCGGGCGCGGTACGTTGATCGGGCCGTTGTTGGGCGCCGGCGTGGTCAACGGCATGAAGAGCTGGTTTACCGTGGCGTTTCCTGAGTACTGGCTGTTCTTCCTCGGGGCGTTGTTCATCGTGGTGACGCTGTATCTGCCCAAGGGCGTGATCGGGCTGCTGAAGAAAAGGGGCGAATCATGAGAATCACCCCAACGGCGGATTTCATGCTCGAACCCATCCTGGAACCCAACAAAGATCAGGGCAGCAGCCGCGACGCCATCGGCCTCGGCCAGGCAGCGGGCGTTGGCCTGAACACCCGCCACGGCACCATCCTGACCCTGGAAGACATCAGCGTCAGCTTCGATGGCTTCAAGGCGCTGAACGATCTGAACCTGTACATCGGCGTCGGCGAACTGCGCTGCATCATCGGCCCCAACGGCGCGGGCAAGACTACGTTGATGGATGTCATCACCGGCAAGACCCGTCCCAGCCACGGCAAGGCCTGGTTCGGCGAAACCCTGGATCTGACCAGCATGAGCGAAGTGCAGATTGCCCAGGCCGGTATCGGCCGCAAGTTCCAGAAGCCGACGGTGTTCGAAGCCCTGAGCGTGTTCGAGAATCTTGAACTGGCGCTCAAGACCGACAAATCGGTATGGGCCAGCCTGCGGGCGAAACTGACCGGCGAGCAGCGCGACCGCATCAGCGAAGTGCTCGAGACGATCCGCCTCACCACCTCCGTCAACCGCGCCGCCGGGCTGTTGTCCCACGGCCAGAAACAGTTCCTGGAGATCGGCATGCTGCTGGTCCAGGACCCGCAACTGCTGCTGCTCGACGAACCGGTAGCGGGCATGACCGACGCCGAGACCGACTTCACCGCCGAGCTGTTCAAGTCCCTGGCCGGCAAACATTCGCTGATGGTAGTGGAACACGACATGGGCTTCGTCGGCGCGATCGCCGATCACGTCACCGTGCTGCACCAGGGCAGCGTGTTGGCCGAAGGGTCGCTGGAGCAGGTGCAGGCTGATGAGCGGGTGATCGAGGTGTATCTGGGTCGCTAGAACGACAAACACTATTGTTCCCTGTGGGAG
>NZ_JBHFJB010000163.1:97181-99001 GCF_057334555.1 Pseudomonas sp. AGC41 | reverse complement strand
CGCTCCCACAGGGGACACAGGGGATTGAAGACATGCTGCAAGTCGACAAGCTGCACCAGTACTACGGCGGTAGCCACATCCTGCGGGGCCTGTCGTTCGACGTGAAGGTCGGCGAGGTAACGTGCCTGCTGGGCCGCAACGGCGTGGGCAAGACCACCCTGCTCAAATGCCTGATGGGCCTGCTGCCGGCCAAGGAAGGCGTGGTGAGTTGGGAAGGCAAGGCCATCACCAGCTTCAAGCCGCACCAGCGGGTACATGCCGGCATCGCCTATGTGCCCCAGGGTCGGGAAATTTTCGCTCGGCTGACGGTGGAAGAAAACCTGCTGATGGGTCTGTCGCGTTTTCCCGGCTCCGAAGCCAAGGAAGTACCGGCCTTCATCTACGAACTGTTCCCGGTGCTGCTGCAAATGAAGCAACGCCGCGGCGGTGATCTGTCCGGCGGCCAGCAACAGCAGCTCGCGATTGGCCGGGCCCTGGCCAGTCGGCCGCGGCTGCTGATTCTCGACGAGCCCACCGAAGGCATCCAGCCGTCGGTGATCAAGGAGATTGGCGCGGTGATCAGGAAACTCGCGGCCCGGGGCGACATGGCGATCTTGCTGGTGGAGCAGTTCTACGACTTCGCCGCCGAGCTGGCCGATCAGTACCTGGTGATGTCCCGGGGCGAAATTGTCCAGCAGGGTCGCGGCGAAAATATGGAGGCAGAGGGTGTGCGCGGGCTGGTAACGATCTAGGCTTTGTACGAAAAGTGCCTGCGCGACGATCATGCTGCGTTGAAAACAGGCTCGGAATGCTCATTGACAACCAGTCAACTCCGCTTCCTCGCCTGTTTTCGCCTTGCCTGATCGCCGCTCGGCGACTTTTCGTTCAAACCCTAGTCTTGGCCTTCCGACGATAATCAGAAAATCATGAATCTACCTGTATCGCCATCCGCCCTGTTTACCCCCAGCTGGCACGCCGAGCTGGACTTGGGCTATGCCCGATTCGGCGACTGCACGCGTCCGGTCCAGCGACGCCACAGAGGTCCACTGCGGGTGCAGAAACACCTGTACGCCGAAGGTCCCGAGGTCTGCCAGCACATCATCGTCCACCCGCCCGGCGGGATTGCCGGCGGTGATCGACTGGACATCTCGGCCCACGTCGGCCCCGATGCCTGGGCGCAACTGACCAGCCCCGGCGCGGCCAAGTGGTATCGCGCGGCCGGCCCGGCGTACCAGCAACTGAAACTGAGCGTGGCTGGCGGTGCGACCCTGGAATGGCTGCCTCAGGAAACCATCGTCTTCAGCGCGGCCCAGGCCGAACTCAGCACCTGCATCGATCTGCAGGGCGACGCCCGGCTGTACTACTGGGACATGGTTGCCCTCGGCCGACCGGCCAGCGGCGAGCGATTCGATCTCGGCCACTTTCAATCGCGGCTGGACATCCGCCGCGACGGCCAGTTGCTGTGGCATGAGCGCCAGCGCATTGTCGGCGGTGACGGCTTGCTCGATTCCCCCATCGGCCTGGGCGGCGACCCGGTGTTTGCGACGTTGCTGGTGACCGGCGAGATCAACAGCGAGCTGCTGGAGCGCTGCCGTTCCCTGGGCCATGCCGTGCGTGGCGACCTGACCCAGTTGCCCGGCCTGGTCGTCGCCCGCTGCCTGGCGAGCGAGGCATTACTGGCGCGCGGGTGGTTGATTGAGTTATGGCGCTTGCTCAGGCCCGCGCTGCTCGGACGAGAAGCCGTGCCACCGAGAATCTGGAGCACCTGAATCTGTCTCCCCTGTGGGAGCGAGCCTGCTCGCGAAAGCAATGGAACATTCAACATGATTACTGACTGACAC
>NZ_JBHFJB010000163.1:95336-97161 GCF_057334555.1 Pseudomonas sp. AGC41 | reverse complement strand
CTCCCACAGGGGATATGTTTACCGCGAAATTATTTATCTGCCCAAATTGGATTGCACATGGACCTGACCCCACGCGAAAAAGACAAGCTGCTGATCTTCACCGCCGGCCTCGTCGCCGAGCGGCGCCTGGCTCGTGGCCTGAAGCTCAACTATCCGGAAGCCATGGCCTACATTTCCGCCGCGCTGCTGGAAGGCGCCCGTGACGGCCAGACCGTGGCCGAGCTGATGCACTACGGCACCACGCTGCTGAGCCGCGAGCAGGTGATGGAAGGCATCCCGGAAATGATCCCCGAGATCCAGGTCGAGGCGACGTTTCCCGACGGCACCAAACTGGTCACCGTCCACCAGCCCATCGCCTGAGGTCGCGGCATGACTTATCACATTCGTGACGCCCGCCCTGACGATCTGTCGGCGATCCGTGACATCTACAACGATGCGGTGCTCAACACCACGGCGATCTGGAACGAACAGGCGGTGGACCTCGGCAATCGTCAGGCCTGGCACAGCGCCCGGCAAACCCAGGGTTATCCGGTGCTGGTGATCAGCGACGCCGAAGATGACGTGCTCGGCTACGCTTCATTCGGCGACTGGCGGCCGTTCGACGGTTTCCGCCACACCGTGGAGCATTCGGTGTACGTACGCAGCGATCAACGTGGCAATGGCCTCGGCCCGTTGCTGATGAGTGCGCTGATCGAGCGCGCCAGGGCCTGCGGCAAACACGTGATGGTTGCGGCCATCGAGAGCGGCAACGCGGCGTCGATTCGCCTGCACGAGCGGGCCGGTTTTGCCATCACCGGGCAGATGCCCCAGGTGGGTACCAAGTTCGGCCGCTGGCTGGACCTGACCTTCATGCAGTTGGTCCTCAATCCCGGGGCGCCACCGCCCGCCATCGACAAGGAGTGATACCGATGAACGCCGCCCAGTTGCGCCGAGTCCACGCTGAAAGCTTCGCGCATTACCGCCAGGGCTTGATTGATCTGCTGCTCGACGCCGTGGGCTATGGCGCCAGCGTCGGGTTCATGGCTGACCTCGATGCCGTCCAGGCCCGCGCCTATTTCGACGAGGTCCAGGCCAGCCTCGACCAGGGCCATCTGCTGCTGTGGGTGGTGGTCAAGGACGAGCAGGTGCAAGCCAGCGTCCAGCTCGCGCTGTGCCAGAAGCCCAACGGCCTCAACCGCGCCGAAGTGCAGAAGCTGCTGGTGCGCGGCGATGCCCGCCGCCGCGGCCTCGGCCAGCAGTTGATGAATGCCTTGGAGCTCGGTGCGCGCCAGCACAAGCGCGGCCTGCTGTACCTCGACACCGAGGCCGGTTCCGAGGCCGAGGCGTTTTACCGCGCCATGGGCTACACCCGCGTCGGCGAACTGCCCGACTACTGCCAGAGCCCGGACGGGACCTACAGCCCGACCGCCATTTACTACAAGACTTTGGGGCAACCGCAATGATTCCAGGCCAGTACCAGGTCCAGCCCGGCGAGATCGAGCTCAACGTCGGCCGCCGCACCCTCAAGCTGAACGTCGCCAACAGCGGCGACCGGCCGATCCAGGTCGGCTCGCACTTTCATTTTTTCGAAACCAACGACGCCCTGGCCTTCGACCGCGCCGCCAGCCGCGGCATGCGCCTGAACATCCCGGCCGGCACGGCGGTGCGCTTCGAACCGGGCCAGAGTCGGGAAGTCGAGCTTGTCGAACTGACTGGGCATCGCCGGGTGTTCGGGTTTGCCGGACGGGTCATGGGCGACCTGGACTGAAATGCCTCTGTGGCGAGGGAGCTTGCTCCCGCTCGGGTGCGCAGCAACCGCAAAAAAGCGAGGGCCACTACGTAGCCC
>NZ_JBHFJB010000163.1:75402-95316 GCF_057334555.1 Pseudomonas sp. AGC41 | reverse complement strand
GCCACAATGGACTGCATACGACTTAAGAACCTCAAGGCGAGCACATGAAGATTTCGAGACAAGCCTACGCCGACATGTTCGGCCCCACCGTCGGCGACAAGGTTCGCCTGGCCGATACCGAGCTGTGGATCGAAGTGGAAAAAGACTTCACCACCTACGGCGAAGAAGTGAAGTTCGGCGGCGGCAAGGTGATCCGCGATGGCATGGGCCAGAGCCAACTGCTGGCCGCCGAAGTGGTCGACACGTTGATCACCAACGCACTGATCATCGATCACTGGGGCATCGTCAAGGCCGATGTCGGCCTCAAGGACGGGCGCATCGCGGCGATCGGCAAGGCTGGCAACCCGGACATCCAGCCCGACGTGACCATCGCCATCGGCGCCAGCACCGAAGTGATTGCCGGCGAAGGCATGATCCTCACCGCTGGCGGCATCGACACCCACATCCACTTCATCTGCCCGCAGCAGATCGAAGAAGCGCTGATGAGCGGTGTCACCACCATGATCGGCGGCGGCACGGGCCCGGCTACCGGGACCAACGCCACCACCTGCACTTCCGGGCCGTGGCACCTGGCGCGCATGCTCCAGGCCGCCGACGCGTTCCCGATGAACATCGGTTTCACCGGCAAGGGCAACGCCAGTCTGCCGGAGCCGCTGATCGAGCAAGTCAAGGCCGGGGCCATCGGCCTGAAGCTGCATGAAGACTGGGGCACCACCCCGGCGGCCATCGACAACTGCCTGAGCGTGGCCGACCAGTACGACGTGCAGGTGGCGATCCACACCGACACCCTAAACGAATCCGGCTTCGTCGAAACCACCCTGGCGGCGTTCAAGGGTCGCACCATCCACACCTACCACACCGAAGGCGCCGGTGGCGGTCATGCGCCGGACATCATCAAGGCCTGCGGTTTTCCTAACGTGTTGCCCAGCTCCACCAACCCGACCCGGCCGTTCACCCGCAACACCATCGATGAGCACCTTGACATGCTGATGGTCTGCCACCACCTGGATCCGAGCATCGCCGAAGACGTGGCCTTCGCTGAAAGCCGCATCCGCCGTGAAACCATCGCTGCCGAAGACATTCTCCATGACCTCGGCGCGTTCTCTATGATCAGCTCCGACAGCCAGGCCATGGGCCGCGTCGGCGAGGTCATCACGCGCACCTGGCAAACCGCCGACAAGATGAAAAAGCAGCGCGGCGCCCTGTCCGGCGATGGCGCCGGTAATGACAATTTCCGCATCAAGCGCTACATCGCCAAGTACACCATCAACCCGGCGATCACCCACGGCATCAGCCATGAGGTGGGCTCTATCGAAGTGGGCAAATGGGCCGACCTGGTGTTATGGCGCCCGGCGTTTTTCGGCGTCAAACCGACTTTGATCCTCAAGGGCGGCGCGATTGCCGCCAGCCTGATGGGCGACGCCAACGCCTCGATTCCGACGCCGCAACCGGTGCATTACCGGCCGATGTTCGCCAGCTACGGCGGTTCACGCCACGCCACCAGCCTGACCTTCATCAGCCAGGCCGCCGCCGAGGCGGGCCTGCCGGAGCAATTAGGCTTGAAGAAACGGATCGCCGTCGTTAAAGGCTGTCGCGATGTGCAGAAGACCGACCTCATCCACAACGACTACCTGCCGAGCATCGACGTCGACCCGCAAACCTATCAGGTCAAGGCCGATGGCGTGCTGTTGTGGTGTGAACCGGCGGATGTGCTGCCGATGGCGCAGCGGTATTTCCTGTTCTGACCCGTCGCCCGGCGAGCCCGGCCCCGAAAATTCAGGGCCGCGCTCGCTTGCGCGCTAAAGATCGGTGCTTTCTACCTCTGGGTCCAGCTCGTCCTGCGTCAAGGACTGGACCAGTTCCGCCTCCTTGATCCTTTGCTGCAAGCCCAGGGCTTCGGATCGACTGGCATGGGTTGACTCGTCCAACGTCCCGTTCGCCTTCGCCTCATCCAGCTCAAGCTGGCTGTCAATCAGAGCGTCGTTCAACGCCTCGAAGCGCTGCGGGTAACGGCGCTTGATATGATCGACCCAGAAATCGCGTCCCAGGATCGACTGCCGTTCCTCGGTCGAGTCCTTCAGGGCCTCGACCCGCACCGCAGCCGCATCAAGCATGTCCTGCGTGACGTCACCCAGTGAGAGAAAATGCCCGCGTTTCGGCTGACCTGGCAGCTCCAGTCGGTCCGTCAGCCCCACGCGATAGGCCAAGCGAACTTCGACCTCATCGACTATGACGTCCCCTCGACGATAACGCTGCTGGATATATTCATAAGCAATGCGTTCCACTTCATCCACGCGAAACAATCCCTTGGCCAACTTGAGCAAGGCAAAGGCCTCATCTTCCCCAGCGGCCATCATCCGGGCGTTATGGATCATCAGCCTGATTTCCAGATAGCTGAACGATAACGCCGCCCGGTCTACACAAGTGGGTTCGCCCGCCAGGCTGAACAGCTCCTCACGCAGTTCGGTGGAACCGTGGATTGCCTCCAGCATTTGCCAGACGCGCTCCCGGAGATCGGGGTACGCCTCTTCCCCCCGGTATGATTGTTCCAGACGATCGAGTAATTGAAAGAACTCATGGGATTGCGGTTCATTCATCAGGCCCTGCCATAGCGCTTTTCTGCCGGCAAGTTGCTCCTCGGGCACACCTTCCAGCCAACGCTCGACTGACGCGGCTCTTATGGGACGCGCCGCCTCGGGCATGAACGCGCCGACGAAGCGAAAAATCTGCCAATCGGCGTGCTGCGACTCGATGCTCGCCCAATAATCGCGCAGACGCACCTGTGTCTGCTCGCTCAATGGATTGCCCTGGAGCAAGGTGCGGCCGTTGATACGCGCCATCGCCCGGCCATGATAGGCCGTCGGATCGACCAACGCTTCCGGCACTTGCGTCAGCTGATTGGCACGCAAGTCCAGCACATCCAGAGGTTGGTCACGTAACCCGGAGGGCCAACTACTGATGCCAGTATGTGAAAGAAAAACAGCTCGCAATTCAGGCAGGCCGGTAAAGTCAGGCAACTGCCCCACAGGGTTGTGCGACAGGTCGAGAACCTTCAGGCGGGATCGACTGGCGAGGATGTCGATCGTTTGCGGTGTAAGTCTGATCTGGTTACGCCGCAGGTACAGTTTGGTCAGGTTATTCATGGACCCTAATGCGGCAGGCAGCTCGGTAAACCTGTTGCCCGACAGGTCTAGCCAACGCAGGGATGAAAACCGGCTCAGGAAAGCCTCGGCGACATCTTGAGTAATCGCTGTGTTGTTCAGCCTCAATGACGCCACATGACTGAAGTCGGCCGACAAGTCGGGCAACGTCCCGAGACGAAAACTCCCCAGATTGAGTTCATACCCTGCCCGGACGCCATCTGCCGTGGTGACGACGTTGGTCTGACGCCTCCAGCATCGCCTGATTTCCCCGGCCACAACCTGCCGGGTTTCAAGAGGCACTGATACAACAAAGTCAGGCCCCGCGGCACGCAATTGGCTGCGCGCAACCCAGCGATCAAGATCCGAATTGAGCGTCTGCAGCTCGGTTTCCAGGCGGTTGAGCTCAGCAGGGGCATTGTTCCCCAACGAAAGCAGAAAGCGCCTTGTCTCCGACTCCGTAAAGCTAGGGTACAGCGCCTCGATCCGCCGCAGGTGGGCAGGTTCCGATCGCGACCGCCCGAACAATTTGCCCAAGCCACTCAACGGATAGCCCACCTTGCCTGCGGCCACGCGCATGGGCGATTTGAAGAATGGCCGGACCGGTTGCATCTTCAAGCGTGACGCCAGTGTGCTGCGGTCCACGGCGCTGGCGCTGATCGCTTGCCGCAGGTCCTCGCCCTGATGGGACGCAGGGCGCCCCATCGCCGCGCGCTCGTCATCAGGCAATGCATGTTGCAAGGCGTCATACAGGTCGGTCCAACTGCTCAGCTCATTACCTTGGGTATCGAATGCTTTATAACGTCCCTCATGCCTGGCAACGATCTTGACCTGCGTGGATTCCGGCGGCCCGATGCTGTCGATCAGCGTGCCAGAGGCGAAATTTTCGCGCAGCTCGATCCTCACTGTATCGCTCCAGCCGGGCAACGCCTGTAACGTGGCCAGCGCCAGTCGAGGTGTGTCTGGCGTGGCCAGCGTATCGTTGAACAGCCCTTCATAGGCCCGGTTCAGACGTACGTTGCGCTGTAGATGGCGCAGCTCTTCGGCGATGCGCAGCGGAATGCGCTTGATCTGGAACGCATCGGAGAAATCCCAGCCGCTCATCTGCTCGATTTCCATCGGGCTGGCGTAAGCCATCAACCGCTCGATCGCCGCGGCTGGCACCGAAGGATAACGGGACTTGATCAACACCACCCGTGGATCGCTCGATGCGTCCAGCAGTGCGTGTTGATCGCCGATCAATTGCAACCTTCGTCGCTCCGCGATCTGGGCGAGCTTTTCCCTGAGCCTCAGGGTTCGCGCCGCCTTTTGCGTAGTCGTCAGCCATGATCCGGAACCTTCCAGCAAATCGACTCCGCTTGCATCCGCGGCCGCGACCAGATTCTCGGCCCACGAGGACGACAACAGCTTCGTTTCGGAAATGACCACGTCGCGCCGGGCCTCCCCTGCTTGTTGCGAATCAGGAAACTGCCAGCGAGTCTCACCGGCCTCATTCACCACTTTCAAGCGCAGCGATTGCGGCCACTCCCCATGCCGGGTAAGCAGATGCACCGGTGTCAAAGGGTCGATGTTGGCGTAATCCAGCGGATCGGCACTGTTCAACCGCCGGATGAACTCATCCACTCGCCGGGAAGCGATGAAGCGATTGATCGTATCGTTGAGCAGGACCGGCGTCGGCTCGCCCTCGACGTGCATCCGTCGCAGGGTGTCCTCTTCGGTGCCAGTGGCGATACGGATCCGTTCCAGCTCAGCATCACTGAATGGCTCGACGCGGTGACCGAGCCTTCGCATCAAAGTTGCCCCTTGCCAGCGTTGCGGAGATTCCAACTGATGGTTCCAGCCACCGCTGCCGTTGTGGGTCAGATCCGGCTGGTAGGCATCCGGCCTGGAAGGATGGGCAATGCGATAGCGTTCCGTTGCCGAGTCTTGTTGCACCTCGTAGAGCTTGCCCTCTATGGGCAGCAACGTCTTGCCTGCAATGCGGTGCAGGCCCTGCGCGTCGGGGACCGACCCGGCGGGTAGTTCCAGGCGGCTCTCGTACGGTTTGAGGTCTGGGCGCCAGAGTCGCGATTCGCCGTTGGCCCGCTTGACCGGCCGCATCTGATCAACGAGGTCGGAGGGCTCGATTTTCGGTATCAACTTGGCGCCACCGGCCATGAACGCCGCGTTCAGCGCCACGCTGGAAAAATGCGCCCACATTTCCTTGCGCTCCCCCTGCTCGAACGCCTCGATCCCCTCGAACGCCTCGTCGCACATTTGTGCGGCTCCGACAAACAGCATCAGCGGCCCCAGCACCGGAACCACGAGCGCCAGTTGATTAAGCACATCGACGACCGTATGCGTCCAGCTTTCCACACGCTCCAGGCGAGCGGCCTTGTCTGCATCGGCCGTGGGCACCGCCACCACCCGTGCGTCCTGCTCGATTTTATCGAGCTGCTCGCGACGCAACGCCTCCCAGAGGCTGCCGCTGACGGACGACGCTGTCATGGGAAGATCGCTCAGTGCAGGCTTGAGTGGATAGTCGGCTTGCTCATCGGGCTTGGGCGAGGGTTGATAGAGACGATCGAATGCCTTGAAAAAATGCCCCTGCTGATTCAGCGGCACGAAGCGACTGAAGAAACGACGATAGGCAATGCCGTGCAGGCGACGCCGCAGATCCGCCATGAACAGGGCACTGGACGCGTATTCCTTGAGGGGGTATTCGGGATCGCCTGGAATGTAGGCCACCACTCTCTGCAAGTAATTCGAGCTTTTACGATCCGGCCCGATCAGCAGCGGGCCGACCAAGCTGACGCCCAGGACGTTCAACAAATCGAAAGTGACGGCCCGGCCATCGAGTTCAACCGCCGGTTGATCACGGATCACCCGTTGCAACATCTGATAGGTGTCGTGGCCTATATCCTTTTTGGACCACGCCAGCTCGGTGCTTAGCGCCAACGATTGCCTATGATGCTCGCGCAATTGGCTATCCAGCCGGTCACGCGCGCGCTTGTCCGTCGGTCGAAGAATTTCACCAATATGCTCCTGATAGCGCCGTCCGAAATCCACATGGCGGCATATTCGCGCGAAGACATGGGGAGCGATCGGCAACGCGCCCGCGCGGATGGACGCCAGCGTAGGAGTAAGCGCACCGTTGGCGGACGGCGACGTAGTGGTGACTAGATGACAGTCATCGCAGTCGAGCGGATACACTTCGTCGGGGCCGAAGTTGGCCAGCGCGGTCTCCAGCAGCGAGGTTCCTCGATACTCAGTTGTATCCCAGGCCTCACCGGTCAGGCGATGAAGCAACTCCCAGCCCAGGTCGGTCCGTTTCTTGAGCCCGTATTGACGAGCGAAGTATGTCTGCTCCACATCCACTTCAAGCTTGAACCGTTGCTGGATGGCATCGATGAGCAGCGGTTTGGCAAAGGCGCGGATATCCTGGATATTGCCCAGGACACTGTCGACCTGGTTCAGGGTTTCACGGTATCGAACATGGCTGGCCTTGAGACTGGCCTTGGTCTGGTGGGATGCCTCAAGGTACCAATCCGGCAGGTGCAATTGGTGATCGTCAAGCTCCTGCTGACGGTGCGCAATGGCACCGTTGTACCAGGCGGGAATGCGGCTTTTGAGCAAATCGTAATGCAGGGGACGGGCTTGGGGGTGTTCGTTCAGATCGGCCTCGGCGAGGCCCGGTAGAAGTTCTGGCATGGTGGATCGTCCTTGATGTGGGGGATCCAAGCCTAACCATTGCCCCGCCGATGAATGCGGTAGTTATTTATAGCGTTGCCGACAATGTGGCAGTGGCGATGCCGTTATCCCACCCAACGTCCCAATTGCTGTCGTAGCCGACTGTTTTCGGCGCGCAATTGCTGCACTTCCTCCAACAGATCCATCGCCAGGGCAACACCTTCCCACTCCAGTTCCAACTCGCGCCGCAGCTTGGCCGCACGCCGGGCCAGGACCAGTTCGTAGTCCGTGAAGCGCCAGTCGGTCGGAGCCGTGCCATGGGGTTCGAGGATGCCATGCTCGACGATTTCGATGACATGGACATCAGCCAACGCGGCGGCCTCGCAGAATTCCACAAGGTCCAGTTCAATGATCGGGTTGTTCATGGTCTGCTTCTCCCAATGCTTTAACTGTCCAGTCTAGCCGTGATGTTGATAAGTCCAGCCCGTGGCGAAGAAGCTGCTACCTCGCCAGGGGTTTCCTCCGCAGCCGGTCACGCCTCTGAAGTCAGAAATTCTCCCGTGGATCGAACGCGGCTTTCTTCGCCAGCTCTGCCCACAGCGCCTTGACCGACTCGTCGCTGGCCTTGGGCATTACAGCCTTGAGCTGCACGAACAGGTAACCGCGCTCGCCGGCCTTGTTGCGCAAGCCGTGGCCCTTGGCGCGCATGCGCTGGCCGTTCTGGCTGCCGGCCGGGACCTTGAGGTTGATCTTGCCGGTGAGGGTCGGCACTGCCACCTCGGTGCCCAACGCCAGTTCCCATGGCGCCAGGGGCAAAGTGATGATCAGGTCCTGGCCTTCGACATCGAACTTGGGGTGCGGGGCGAAACGAATGGTCAGGTACAAGTCACCATTGGCGCCGCCACCGATGCCGGGCGCGCCCTGACCCTTGAGGCGGATGCGCTCGCCGTCGGTTACCCCCAGCGGAATCTTCACGTTCAGGCTTTTGCTGGTATTGCTCACGTGCTGGCCCGCGGCGTTGTACTGCGGCACTTGGAAGCTGACCTTCTTCGATTCGTTCGACAGGGTCTCTTCCAGGAAGATCGGTAATTCCATTTCCACGTCTTGCCCCCGACGGCCGGCGCTGCGACCCGATTGTCCGCCACCGAAACCCGGCCCGCGATTGCCAAAGATCGAACTGAAGAAATCCGAGAAATCGCCAGTGTCCTGCCCGCCAAAACCACCCCGGCTCTGCCACCCCGGCGGTCCCTGGAACGGCTGGCCGTGCTGGCCATAGCGGCGCAAGTCATCGTATTCGGCGCGTTTGTCCGCACTTTTCAGCGCTTCATACGCCTCGGAAACGTCCTTGAACCTGGTCTCGGCGTCTTTCTCTTTGCTCACATCCGGGTGGTATTTGCGCGCCAGTTTGCGATAGGCGGCCTTGATCGTGGCGTCGTCGGCCGTCGGCTCCACACCCAGGATCTTGTAATAGTCTTTGAAATCCATCTAAGCATCACCATCCGTTATCGATGTCGCACCGCCACGCACGGCCTGCCCGGATGACCGGACAGCGGGTTGACCGGCCTCAAGATTGTGACCGGACGGTGCATCAGAAGTTTATCGGCAGCCGGCTGCGGTTCTTGTACCGCCCTGTGCTACCAGACCCATGCCAGCAAGTTTGGGGGTCCGACGCGCTCTTTCAAGGCCGGGGTTCGCGAATTAGTGGACAACCGGCCTTCGAATCCGCGTCGCACTGGCATACACTGCGCGGCCGTTTTTACGACCGGAACTGAAAGACATGAAAAACCCATCCCAGGCCCGTGCCTGCGGTATCGACTTCGGCACGTCCAACTCCACCGTCGGCTGGCTGCGCCCCGGCATGGAAACGTTGATCGCGCTGGAGGACGACAAGATCACCTTGCCCTCGGTGGTCTTTTTCAATCTTGAGGAACGTCGCCCGGTCTACGGTCGCCTGGCCCTGCACGAATACCTCGAAGGCTACGAAGGTCGGTTGATGCGCTCGCTCAAGAGCCTGCTGGGCTCCAAGCTGATCAAGCACGACACCAGCGTGCTCGGCACGGCGATGCCGTTCAAGGATCTGCTGGGGTTGTTCATCGGCCAGTTGAAAAAGCGTGCCGAAGCCACCGCCGGACGGGAATTCGAAGAAGTAGTGCTGGGGCGCCCGGTGTTTTTTGTCGACGACGATGAGCTGGCTGACCAGGAAGCCGAGAACACGTTGGTGGACGTGGCGCGGGCCATCGGTTTCAAGGACGTCTCCTTCCAGTACGAACCCATTGCGGCGGCGTTCGATTATGAATCGACGATCGAAAAAGAAGAGCTGGTGCTGATCGTCGACATCGGCGGCGGTACCTCGGACTTTTCCCTGGTGCGCCTGTCTCCCGAGCGCCGCATGCACGACAACCGCCACGCCGACATTCTTGCCACCGGCGGCGTGCACATCGGCGGCACCGACTTCGACAAGCAGCTCAGCCTGCAAGGCCTGATGCCGCTGTTCGGCTACGGCAGCCGAATGAAAAGCGGCGCCTACATGCCTACCAGCCACCACATGAACCTGGCGACCTGGCACACCATCAACGCGGTGTATTCGCAGAAGTCCACCCTGGCCCTGGGCAGCATGCGCTACGACATCGAAGACACCGGCGGCATCGACCGGCTGTTCAAGCTGATCGAACAGCGCGCCGGGCATTGGCTGGCAATGGAAGTGGAGGAAACCAAGATTCAGCTGACCCACGCCGACCAGCGCCACGTGGCCCTGGACCGGATCGAGCCGGGCCTGAGCGTGGACCTGAGCCGAGCGTTGTTCGAATCGGCGATCGACGGCCTGCTGGATCGGGTACGTGGCAGCGTCACGCAACTGCTCAACGATGCCAACGTGCGGGTCGATCAAGTCGACACGGTGTTCTTCACCGGCGGCTCCAGCGGTATTCCGGCGCTGCGCAACAGCGTCGCGGCAATGCTGCCCCAGGCGCGGCATGTGGAAGGCAATATCTTCGGCAGTATCGGCAGCGGGTTGGCGATCGAAGCGATGAAGCGGTATGGGTAAAAAGCAGCTGTGAGCCTCAAGCTGCAAGCGGCAAGTAAGAGCAGTCAGGCGACGCGCTGGCTTTTACTTGCAGCTTGAAGCTTGAAACTTGAAGCTGCTCCTCTACACCATCCCCACCTGCTTCAACTCGCTCTTGAGATACGCATAGTAGATCGGCCCCGCCACCACCCCCGGCAGGCCGAACGCGGCTTCGAACACCAGCATCGCCATGAGCAGTTCCCACGACTTGGCGCTGATTTGCCCGCCGACGATGCGGGCGTTGAGGAAGTATTCGAGCTTGTGGATCACGATCAGGTAACCCAGCGCCGCCACGGCCACCCAGATCGACAGCGACAGGGCGACGATGGTGATCAGGGTGTTCGACATAAGGTTGCCGATCACCGGCAACAGCCCCAGCAGGAACGTCATCACGATCAGGGTCTTGGTCAACGGCAATTGAATGCCGAACAGCGGCAGCACCACCGCCAGGAAAATCCCGGTGAAGAAGGTGTTAAGCAGGGAAATCTTGATCTGGGCGAAAACGATGTTGCGAAACGCCTTCACCAACAGGTTCAGGCGATCAAACAGCGCGGCGGCCAGGGGCTTGCGCTTGGTCAGGTCGGGGATGCGCTGCAAGGCGATGATGGCGCCCAGCACCATGCCGATCAGCAACGTCACGAACATATGGGCCGCATCCTTGCCCACCAGTTGCAGGTCACTCAGATGCTTGCTCACCCAGTCGCCGATTGCCACCCGGAACTCGGCGGCGCTGGCCGGCAGGTAGGCGTCGATGAACGGCGGCAGTTGCCCACGGGCGCGGTCGACCACGCCCATGAATTTATCCAGGGAGGCGCCCGGGTTTTCCGCCTCGTGCAGCAGGAAACTGAACGCCCCGGCGAAAATCAGGCTCAGCACGCTGACCACCAGCGTGCCCAACAACGCTACTGCCAGCCAGCGGGCACGCCGGCCTTCGATCAGTCGTTGCAGTTGCGGGGTGAGCATGTTGACCAGCTCGAACACCAGCAACCCGGCCAGGAGGCTCGGCAACAGGCGCAGCGGCAACACCAGCAACAGCCCACCAAAAATGATCACCCAACTGATCACCAACAACACATGACGCTGAGAAAACGTTGGCATACAGCCCCAGGACAAAAAACCACATGAAAGGATCGGCAGTCTGCCAGCGTTCCGCTGGCAGCACTAGGGATTGTATCGGCCGACCTGGGTCTTGGTTCAGGCGTTTTTTTGTTTCTTGCACCGGCCTCTTCGCGAGCAGGCTCGCTCCCACATCAGATTGGCGTTGGCTGATCCAGTGTGGGAGCGAGCCTGCTCGCGATGAAGCCTTCTCGAATTCAACGCTTACTTTTTCTTCAGGCAATCACTCATGAACGCCTTGCGCGCATCGCCCTTCAAGGCCTGGGTCGTCGCCGTGGCGTTGCAGGTCTTCATGCGTTCTTGCGGGGTGCTGGGTTCAGCGGCGGCCGGAGTGGCCTTCAGGCAGTTGCTCATGAAAGCCTTGCGTTCGTCGCCCTTGAGGGCCTTGGCGGTAGCGTCGGCATTGCAGGTGGTCATTTTGGTCTGTTGGGCGGTGGCGGCAAAACCTTGGGAACACAGCAGCAGGCCGATCATCAACAAAGGGACACGCAGCATTTTCATGGTGTTTCTCCTGGTTGCCGCCCGAGGAGGACGGCGATGAAGTGCAGTGTAGCCAAAGCCTGTTACACCTTCATCGCCAGATCTCCATTGCTTGATCTACCGCTTTCGCGAGCAGGCTCGCTCGCACAATTGACCCCAGCGCTGCATCCACTGTGGGAGCGAGCCTGCTCGCGAAGAACGATAACGCGGTCCATCTGATGAGCTAAACCCCGGCATCCTTCAACCGCTGCGCATGCTCGACAAACAACCGGATCGGTTCCGCCCCCCTGCCCACCAGCCCGAGCGACTGATTGACGATGTCGAAATGATCCAGTGGATAATCATCACGAATCACCGTGCCCAGGTGCGAGCTGTAGCGCCCGACCATGCCGTCGCATTGCCCGGCTTCGCGCACGAAGGTGCGCGCGAACAGCCGGCAACTGCGATTGGTGCCGTCGAACAGGTTGCGGCCCTTGTCGGTCTTGCCCGGCTGCAGCGTCCCGGACCAGGAGTAATAACGCACGCCACCGACCTCTTCCGGCCCGTGCCCGCCCCACGTTTGCGGCAGGCCTTGTGGATAACGCTCGTTGAACAACGCCACTCCGGCGGTCGTCAGCGAGGCATGGGACGCGCGGATGTCCACCGGCAATTTCGGGCCGAGATAGCCGGTATCGAATAGGCTCATCAGCGCGTTGATCAGCCGCAGCAAAGCGCTGAGCAACCGCCCTTTGGCACTTTCGGCCGGATAATGGCTTTGCAGGTAATCGGCCAGTTCGGACCCATGGTTGGTGCCGGCCACCGAAGTGACCGAGGCCACCAGATCCGGGCGCAGGGCCGCCGCGTAGCGGGCAGTGAGGGCGCCCTGGCTGTGGCCGATCAGGTTGACTTTTTGCGCTCCAGTTTCCCTCAGAATCTCCTCGATCCGCGCCAGTAACTGCTCGCCGCGAACCTCGGAAGAATGCAATGGCGAGACCTTCACCGCGACCACCACGGCTCCACCCCGGCGCAACGCCTCGACGATGCCATACCAATACGGATACAGCACCAGGCGAATGAACCCAAGCATGCCCGGGACCAGCACCAGCGGGTAGCGAGTGGCGCAGCGTTGCGACATGGCGACGTCCTTGTGATCAGAGGTGGTCAGCATCGGTACCGATGATGACCAGTCTATGACACACCTGCCCGTTCAGCCCGCGCCGTGAATCACATGAGCGCGCCAGCTCCCGTGGAACCGATCGAGCCCCGCTCAGAACGTCCGCGCCAGTTCCAGCAAACGCTGCTCAGCCTCGGCATAAGACCGCGCGAAACTGTGCTCGGCCGACTCCTCCCCTTCAGCGGCTACTACCGTTACATCGCTGATGCCGATAAATCCCAGGACCGTGCGCAGCAGCGTATCGGCGTGGTTCATGGATTCCAGCGAGCCTCCGGGACCGAAGCCGAAATCGCCACGGCTGGTCACGATCAAGGCCCTCTTGCCCAGCATCAACGGCTCATATTGCGAGACGCCGTTATCCAGACTGTGGTTGAACGTCACGCCAATGCGCACGATCTGGTCGATCCAGGCCTTCACGCCGCTGGGCACGCTGAAGTTATGCATGGGCGCGGAAATCACCAGCCGGTCATGGGCCTGCAGCTCCGCCACCAACGCATCGCTCAAGGCCAGGTCGGCCTGCATGGTCAACGGCCGCGCCTGGGGCTCGGGGTAAAATGCCGCAGCGATGAAGGCTTCGTTGACCGGAGGAATAACGCTCCGGCCGACCTCGCGGCGAGTCGGTTGGGTATCTGGATTGGCGGCCTGCCAAGCCGCTATGAAAGCCTCCGTCAAACGCCGGGAATGGGAACGCTCGCCGCGAGGGCTGCCATGTACGACAAGAATACTGCTCATCTGAAACTCCTGGACTGTGACTACACTGGGAACCACGCATGGCTTTTAGACTGAAGCCGAAGCCTGCATCAGCTCAAATGAGCGTTAGTTGACCGGGATGAGCTGTTCTCATCCATTGGAGATTCCAGATGTTTGCTGCCCTGCCACTCAATGCATTGCGTGCCTTCGAATCCGCTGCTCGATTGCTCAGTTTCAAGGCTGCGGCGACTGAGCTGTCGGTAACGCCTACGGCGATCTCCCATCAGATCCGCTCACTGGAAACCTGGCTGGGTGTGCAACTCTTTGAGCGCCTGCCTCGCCAGGTGCGGCTTACCGAAGGTGGCCAACGCTTGTTCCACAGCCTGCACGGTGCTTTGCTGGAAGTGGCGCAGAGCGTCGATACCCTGCGCCCGCAACGCAGCACTGCGCACCTGACGATTTCCACCACCGCGGCGTTCGCCGCGCTTTGGCTGGTGCCGCGCCTGGGTCGGTTTTATGCGCGTCATCCCAACATCAAGGTCCGGCTGGACACCCATTGCGAAGTCATCGACCTGCACCAGGACGCCAGCGTCGACCTGGTGGTGCGTTATAGCCTGGGTACCTATTCCAATTTGTACGGGCTGTGCCTGTTCGACGAGAGCTTCGGCGTATATGGCTCGCCGGAACAGGTCACGCTGGCCACCCGGCAGCCGCCAACGCTGATCAGCGTGCGTTGGCACAACGCCAAGCTGTACGCCCACGGCTGGGACGCCTGGTGTGCCCAAGCCGGAGAAACCTGGATGACCTTGCAACCGTGCATGCGTGAATACGACGAAGAACACTACGCTCTTCAGGCGGCCATTGCCGGGCAGGGGCTGGTACTGGCGAGCAATGTCCTCGCTTCCGAAAGCGTTGCCAGCGGCCTGCTGGTGAGCTATCGCCCGCAGATCCAGGTCAGTGGCGCAGGCTACAGCGCGCTTTGCGTCCCTGGCCGTGAACGGCATCCACCGGTGCGAGCATTTTTTCGATGGGTAGAGGAAGAGGCGCGCCTGTCCGGCACGCGCTGGAGAATCCGCTAAAACTTTTCCAGGACCAGGCCATTCAAAACGAGAACCACTAATAACACGCCGTGTCGCGACAGTAAGCAACACGGCCTTTAGTTCAATCTGACAACCCGGCGACGATCAAAGTTACAAACGACAAGTGGATTAAAATCCGCAATGTTATTTATATTGCAAACCGCAGAACAACTGCAAAAAAATAACATAAAGGATTATCCAACATGCATATCGAACAACGCCTTGAGTTCATCGACTCGCTGCCAGCCCTTCCAACTAGCGCCAGCACCAGAGCTGCTCCGATCATTAACTCAGCTAAAACTTACACAGCCTTGAACGAAGACAAGGCAGGAGGGACTGTCGGCCCTGAAATGATCAACATTTACCTGGCCGGCGTATCGGAACAAAACCGTAAGGACGTCGACAATTGCAAGCTATTGGTACAAAACGCTGCCACTAAACGCTACGATCCGCTCACCGAAACACATGCCTGGTATGAATACTACCTAGAAAGCCTGAACAAGCTCGGATGGATTACCCAAGCCTCTCAAACCAAGGAGCAGACTATCAAGAAGGTCGGCCTGACAATGGATGCTGTTGCCATGTACGTTCTGGCGGGACTAGTAGGGCAAAATGCTGCCGTGCTGGCGACGCTTATGGGGAAAGCGTTGGACGGCCTCAGGAGCAACGATGGGCTCATCCATATTTATAATTACAAAGCCAACGTCGGCCGCGACGCCAAATTCGATATGTCGCCGGTCTGGCAGGCTAACCAAGGGAGTCCCGTGATGGTCCTCAATTGCAACACCTTGGACGTGTCAGAATCCACTCGCGGCATATTGTGGTGGAAATCCACTACCCAAAACACTCAAATCAAGACTGCTGCCCAGTCCATCTACCTGAATGTCGACGTTTATAGCCAGGTCCGCGCGGCGGTACTTAACAAATTGGGGCAAGCGGCGGACAATTACCTCGCCCAACTGCCTGATTTTGAATAATTAATGGAACCCTGGGTAGGGATTCGACATTGCGCCGCCCTACCCGGGAAACTGAACGCAATCAGGTAGCTAATCCCATGAACTACAAACAGTCAAACACCTATATAGTTAATGGCAACATAGTCATCTTTCTCGGCGCCCATACCGAGTCATTCAAAGAGGATATTCTTCACGCCTGCCTATTTGCAAACCTGACATCCGGCAGCTACAGCTCCGCTGCCAGCGACTGGTTCAAAGCCTATAGCAAATCATTGATTAACCTATACTGGAGCACTCAAAGCCTCTCCAACAAAAACATCAAAAAACAATCCGTCAGCCTCCTTGAATCCTTCCAACTCGCAGATCCGCCCCTGACACCACGGGCGACTCAGAATATCCGAGACCAGCTGTCCTCTATCATGCAGCTACCCGAAGATTCCGCCGCCCTTTGCGCGCTTCTGAATAGAATCCAATTACAAACACACGAGGACACCTCGCAGACGCGCATAACCCTTTGTCCAGTCGTCACGGTTATCAATGAACATAAGCTCATCAGCACAATCAGTTTATTAATGAATGTCTCCAGGCCTGTGGCTATCGGCTTTCTTGACGAGGCACTGCCCGAGGAAGAAATACTTGGCAACCTTCAGATTATCCATTGGCGTACATCGCTGCATGAGGATCATTACGCAGCCGTACGCGACAAGATAATTCAGAAATTGGGTAGCCGAATCAAAACCAATATCTTCGCTGTAGAAACACCAGCTTGACCCTTCGAGCCACCGCTATCTGACTGTCTTCGGCGCCTTGCCAGCCTTCATCTGTTCGAGCAACGGTGCACACTGGTTCGGCTCGCCGCCGCTGGGCGCGACCAACGCAAGCAACCCCGCTGCCGGTGCGGCGATGACACCCAGCGCGACCATCCCGGCCCCACGCAACATCAGCGGCACGGCCTTGACCCCGGCGGCGGGCTTGACGAAGGTGCCGCGTACGTACAGCGGCGAACGCAGCGAAATCAATCGCCAGCCCTTGGACTCCGGAGTGACGGTCAGGTCCAGTTGTTCCGTGGCCATATTCGCCGTGCCATCGATATAGATGATCGCGTTCTCGGTATCGAATACGAACAGGCGAGTGGTCGCCAGACCGGTCTTGATGTCGAAATCAGCCGCCGCGCAGTTGATCTTCACTTCCTTGTCGCCAAAGATTTTTCCCACCACATAGTTACCAACATTCAAGCCTGCGAGCTCCATTAACTCCCGACTGATCGCGCCATCGTTGATGAGCATCTTCAGGTTGCCATTGGCGGTGCCCAACAACGCCGCTACCGAGTTACCTCGCCCGGCCAGATCGGCGTCGCCGTTGAGTTCACCGAAACTGGTTTTCATCGGTTCGAAACCCGGGAAAAGCTGCTTGAGTTTGAAGCCTCGCGCGGTGAGTTTCGCCTGGCCTTCGAGGGGCTGGGCGCGACCGTTGAGGCGAATCTGCGCATCGAGACGGCCACCGGCTGCGCCAAAGCGCAGGGGGTCCAGGCTCAGTTGGCCATCGAGGAGCAGCAAATGCGTGTAAAGGTCGGTAAAGGGCAGTTGCTCGCTATGGACGATACGCTTGCCGGTGAACTCCACGTCGGCATCCATTACGCTCCAGCGCTCGGTGCGGAATTCTTCCACCGGCAAGACTTTATCGGAGGGTTGCTTGCTGGCGCCGCCACGGGCCTTCTGTTGCGTGTTTGAGTCTGCGCCGATAAGCGGCGCCAAGTCGCTGAACAACAGCTGATCGGAGACCAGCGCGCCAGTGAGTTTCGGCCTCGGCTGGCTGGAAACATAAGCCAGGTCGCCATGAATATCGCTTTCGCCGATCTTGCCGTTGAACGCCTCGTAGCGGAACTGCGCCCCTTGCGGCTCGTGGAGCTTGGCGATCAGGCGACCATCGGTGGCATAGGGCGGCGAATCCGGCAGCGTCACGCCGGTCAACGGATAAAGATTGGCCAGGCTTTTACCGGCCAGTTTCAGACGCAGGTCCAAGGCGCCAAGGTTCTTCGGATCGGTGAGGGTGCCGGCCAGTTCGACGCGGGTGTCGGCAATCTTCGCCTGGGCCTGCAGGGGAAAGGGCTGCGACGCATCCTGCAAGGCCAGCAAACCACCGACCTTGCCGGAACCGCTCAGGTTCTGTCCGTGATACTGCCCATCAACCTTGAAAGCAAAGGCGTAGTCCTGCGGCGCCGCGCCCTGCTCCCGGGCTTTTTTCGCGGTCTTTTCACCAACGATATCGCTGAACGGAATGGGCTTGCCTAACGGGTCGATCAACACGTCGAGCCTGGTCTTGAGCGTCTGGTCATCCAGCGTGACATGCCCCTTGTCAAAGCCGATGGCACCGATATCGATCGACCAGCTGGACGGTTCGGCGTCCGGGTCCTTCGGGTCGAACTGGAAGGTCCAGTTGGCGCGCCCGTCAGCCAGGCGCTGCAGGCTGGCGTTGGGTTCGGTCAGGTCGATGCGCGGGATCGCCACCCGCCGGGCCAATAGGGCCAAGGGCGAAATACGTAGCTCGACGCGCTTGAGCGTGACCATTTGCGGGGCTTTCGACCAGTCCGGGTTTCCCAGGCTCAGATCTTCCGCCACCACATGGGGCCATGGCACAAACGCGCGCCAGCCGCCTTCCTGCGGTTCGCGCTGCCAGATCACCGCCAGGTTGCCATTGATTGCGAATGGACGATGCAACTCCTCGGAAACCTTGGCGTTGAGCGTCGGCTTGAGGCGATTCCAATCGAAGAAGGCGATGACCAGCACGAGCGCGGCCAGCAGGGCTATAAGGCAGACAAAGCCCCAGGCGAAGATTTTTGAGGTGCGCGTCATGCACAAGGCTCCTGAGATATTGGCGTACAGCCCGCAATGCCTGAGGTATGCGAACCGCTGCTGGCCCACTGCGATAATTGATTGGACTGCCGAAACGGCCGACAGGTTTACCACCAACCGCGACGACCGGCACGAAAAAATGCCCCGGAAGCTGACCGCTTCGACAGCTACCTGTTACCGCGCCCGCACTTTAGCGGGGCACGAGTGAGTACAAACTACCCACTCCAGGGCAAAACAGCCCCTCTGCAAGGCCCGATCTAGAGCCTTTCCGCAGAACAATCAATTCCGTTGATTATTACCATTGTGTTTATGAACTTTTATATCGACTTATCGAGAGTAGCATTGCCCTCGTATCCACTTTTCAGCCCTCCCGAGGAGCAACGATCATGAAACGCCAATTACTGATGAGCCTTTCCCTTTCCCTGCTGGCCTCTACCGCCTTCGCCTTGCCAGCTTCCGAACAGGCCACTCCACAGGTCAAGGACAGTCATTCTGTCTATAGCCAGACCGTAGCCGAAGGTGGCCGCGACCGCCTGGAAGAAAAAGGCCTGGTCGAAGGTGGCTCGGACCGGACTCCACAAGGTCAGACCCTGGCAGCTGACGGCTCCGATCGCACGCCACAGGGTCAAACCCTGGCTGCCGACGGCTCCGATCGCACGCCACAAGGTCAAACCCTGGCTGCCGACGGTTCCGATCGCACGCCACAAGGTCAAACCCTGGCTGCTGACGGTTCCGATCGCACGCCACAAGGCCAGACCCTGGCGGCTGACGGCTCCGATCGCACTCCACAAGGTCAAACCCTGGCGGCTGACGGTTCCGATCGCACCCCACAAGGCCAGACCCTTGCCGAAGGCGGTGGTGACCGCGTCATCGAACGCAACCGTGCAGTGAGCTGAGCCCATGGTGGCCGGCAAAAAAGCCCGATTCCCTGGATCGGGCTTTTGACTTTTCAAGCCCTTCGTTTTCCTGCCTGATGCCTCTCTACCGTTCGACGACGGCAAAGCCTATTTGCTAGAGTGCGGCGCTCCCATGACTCGGAAGTCAGTCCTGCGATGCTGCCCCGCGCCGAACAGAAACAACAAACCCGAAATGCCCTGATGGATGCGGCGCGCCATTTAATGGAGTGCGGCAGAGGGTTCGGCAGCCTGAGCCTGCGCGAAGTTGCCAAGAAAGCCGGCATCGTACCCACTGGGTTCTATCGACATTTCGACGACATGGACCAGCTGGGCCTGGCGCTCGTCAGCGAAGTCGGGCAGACGTTTCGCGAAACCATCCGGCTGGTGCGCCACAACGAATTTGTCATGGGCGGCATCATCGATGCATCGGTGCGGATTTTCCTCGACGTAGTGCATGCCAACCGATCGCAGTTTCTGTTTCTGGCCCGCGAGCAGTACGGCGGCTCCCTGCCGGTACGCCAGGCCATTGCGAAACTGCGCGAAGACATCAGCTCGGACCTGGCCGCTGACCTGGCACTGATGCCCAAGCTGCAGCATCTGGACCTTGCGGGCCTGAGTGTGATGGCCGACCTCGTCGTCAAGAGTGTCTTCGCCACCCTCCCGGATATCATCGACCCGCCCGCCAAAGCGCTTCCCGAACATCTCACCCCGCAGGCAAAGATCACCCAGCAACTGCGGTTTATCTTCATCGGCCTCAAGCATTGGCACGGGTTGGGTAGCACCGAATAATCGCCTGCCCACCACCTTCCATTTGGGAGCGGG
>NZ_JBHFJB010000163.1:62882-75323 GCF_057334555.1 Pseudomonas sp. AGC41 | reverse complement strand
CCCCCCCTCCCACGATGTTTTGTGCGTGATTCAAAGTGGTGCGAGTTTTCCCGAAGCGCACCATAACGGCACGAAACCTGCCCCATCCGGGAACGCCATCCCGGACATTTCCTACATACCCTTCGATTGGCAAGCCCCTTGCTCTAAACACAGCACCGTTCATTGCTGGAAGACTCCGATGCTGGTTATTCACCGCAGAATCGACACTCAACCGCGCTGGGACGCCGAGCTGCACCTGACCTTTGACGCCCGCAGCAAAAGCCGTCTGCGCTGTTTCAGTGCCGAGGGTGAAGACGTCGGATTGTTTCTGGAGCGAGGCCAGCCGCCGCTGTATGACGGTGAATGCCTTCAGGCCGAGGATGGGCGCACCGTTCGCGTCTGCGCCCGCGCTGAGCAACTGCTCCACGTCACCTGCGCCAATGCGTTCGAACTGACCCGTGCGGCCTACCATTTGGGCAATCGCCACGTTGCCCTGCAGGTAGGCGATGGTTGGCTGCGCCTGCTGGACGATTACGTGCTCAAGGCGATGCTCGAGCAACTGGGCGCCAGCGTCGGATCCATCGAAGCCCCGTTCCAACCGGAACACGGCGCCTACGGCGGCGGCCATCATCATTCCCGGCACGGCGATGAAGATTTCAATTACGCGCCGCGCCTGCACCAGTTCGGCGTGCGTTTATGAACCCGGCCTGGGCGCTGCTGCGTCTGGCCAGTCCACAACTGCCGATTGGCGGCTACAGCTATTCCCAGGGCTTGGAAATGGCCGTTGATAATGGCCTGGTGAAGACGCCCAACGATGCACGCCGCTGGATCAGCGATCAGATGCTGCTGAACCTGGCGCGTTTCGAGGCGCCTTTGCTGCTGGCTCATTGCAGGGCAGCCGCTGCCGACGATTGGCACGCGCTGCTGGATCTTTGTGAACAGCACCGAGCCAGTCGGGAAACCCGCGAGCTGTACCAGGAGAGCCGGCAGATGGGCTACTCGTTGCAGCAACTGCTGGCGGGCCTGCCGGAGCTCGACAGCGCCGCAAGCAGCTTTCTTGAACAGCGCAGCGAACCACATCTGGCTCTGGGCTGGGCCCTGGCGGCTCGGGCCTGGGACATCAAGCCAGAGGATGCCCTCGCTGCCTGGCTGTGGAGTTGGCTGGAAAACCAACTGGCGGTGTTAATGAAAACCCTGCCCCTGGGCCAGCAAGCTGCGCAAAGGTTGACCAGCGAGCTGCTGCCCTTGCTGCAACAGGCCCAGCAGATCGCCTCGACCATCGACCCCGACCATTACGGCAGCGCCGCGTTTGGCCTGTCCCTGGCGTGCATGGCCCATGAGCGCCAGTACAGCCGCCTGTTCCGTTCCTAGGAGAGACACATGAATACACAACCTTTGCGCGTCGGTATTGGCGGCCCGGTAGGCTCCGGCAAGACCGCGTTGACCCTGGCCCTCTGCCTGGCCTTGCGCGAGCGCTACAACCTGGCCGTGGTCACCAACGACATCTACACCCGTGAAGACGCCGATTTCCTGGTGCGCAACGAAGCCTTGGCGCCGGAACGGATCATCGGCGTGGAAACCGGCGGGTGCCCGCACACGGCGATTCGCGAAGACGCCTCGATCAACCTTGAAGCGGTAGACCAGTTGAACCGGCGCTTCCCAGGCCTCGACCTGATCCTGGTCGAGTCCGGTGGCGACAACCTGTCCGCGACCTTCAGCCCTGAACTGTCGGATCTGACCATCTACGTGATCGACGTGTCGGCTGGCGACAAGCTGCCGCGCAAGGGCGGGCCGGGCATCTGCAAATCCGACCTGCTGGTGATCAACAAGATTGACCTGGCGCCATTGGTGGGTGCCTCGCTGGAATTGATGAACAGCGATACCCAGCGGATGCGCAACGGCAAGCCCTTCGTGTTCAGCAACCAAAAGACCGGCCAGGGCCTGGACGACATCATCGCCTTCATCGAGCGCCAGGGCCTGCTGAGCGCGGCGTGACTTTTCCCTATTCGAACAAGGAAGCCTATCCATGACATTTAAACGTATCCTCGGCGCCCTCGCGTTGCTGCTGGCCCCAGCTCTGGCCTTCGCCCACCCCGGACACGGCGATAACGGCCTGATCGCCGGCCTCGGCCATCCCATCGGCGGCCTCGATCACCTGCTCGCGATGTTGGCGGTCGGCTTGTGGGCCGCCCAACAACAAGGCGCAGCGCGCTGGGCACTGCCATGCACGTTCGTCGGCACGATGCTGCTCGGTGGTCTGCTGGGCTTTGAAGGCCTGAACTTGCCGGCGTTGGAAAACGGGATCGCCGCTTCGGTGCTGGCCTTGGGTCTGGCGGTGGCATTGGCTGCGCGTCCGCCGCTGAGCCTGGCAGTCGGCGCGACCGCGCTGTTTGCGCTGTTCCATGGCGTGGCCCATGGCTTGGAGCTGCCGGATATGTCGAGTCCGTGGAGCTATGCGGCCGGGTTCATCGCGGCGACGGCGGCGCTGCATGGTGCGGGTTTTGCGTTGGTTCGCGTGTTGCCACGCGCGGCAGCGCCGGTGATCAGGTTGGCCGGGGCTGCTTCGGCGGCGGCTGGGGTCTGGTTGTTGGCCAGCTGACTTTTTCTGCTTTATTCAAAACTTCTTCGCGAGCAGGCTCGCTCCCACATGGACGGTGTACGCCAATCCATGTGGGAGCGAGCCTGCTCGCGAAAGCGGCTTGACAGGCACCGCATCGCCAAGACCTGCCACTCTGCTACCATGTCGCGCAAACGCCCCCCGCCGTGACGACGTCCGCCAATGCCTGAAGCCTCCCGCTCCGCCCTTCTACCCGAATTGACCACGCTGTTCGCCACGGTGCATCAGCAGTTTCACGATGTGATCGTGCCGATGTGGCAAGGTCCGGGCTGGAATGCCGAGTTGGCGTTGCCCTATGAGTCCCTGGATATCCAGCACAAGCCGCTGCCGCCCCAGCGTTATCGCGCCATGGCCTGCGCGCGGCAGCTGTATGTGTTCGCCAGCCTGATCGGCGAAGTGCCGCAGGCCGAGGAACGCGCCGCCGCGCTGTTTCGCTCGCTGCAACGGCACTTCCACGATGCCGAACATGGCGGCTGGTTCTACAGCATCGACCCGCTGGGGATTCCGCTGGATACCGGCAAGGATTTGTACACCCACGCCTTCATCCTGTTCGCCTGCGCCCATTACTGGGGCAAGGTTCGCGAACCGCTGGTGGAGTCGGTGCTCAATGCGGCCCTGGAAATCATCGCGCGACGCTTTGCCACCGGCGACGGTCTCTACGAAGCCAGCCTCGGCCGCGACTGGTCTACAGCCGAAACAGGACCGCTGCAAAACCCACTGATGCATCTGGCAGAAGCATTTCTCGCGACCCTTGCGGTTCGCGACGACGCCACTGTTCGTCAAGCGTTGCTGAGCCTGTGCGAGGGGATGTCCAAGTGCTTCGTTGATCCGCAACGGCAAGTCATGATGGAGAAACCGCTCAAGGCTGTGGATAACTGGTTCGAGCCGGGGCATCAGTTCGAGTGGTATTTTCTGCTGGCCTCATCGCCCTTGTTGCGTGGCGGCAAACTGCACTTGGCCCTGGAACGCAGCTTCGGCGATACCGAACAACAAGGCGTCGTTCCGCACACCGGTGCCGTCTGCGCGATGCTGGACCTGGAGCCACAGAATGCTCCGCGCGATGCAACCCCACGCATCTGGGCCCAGGCGGAATACCTGCGGGCACTCACGTTGCGCCCAGGAAGCGAAGGGATTTTGCTGCGTCAATTACGGGCGTTGCAGCAACATTTCCTGCATCCCCTGGGCTGGAACGAGTGCCTTGATGCCGAGGGCAATGTCAGCCGTCGAGACATGCCGTCCACCACTCCCTATCACCTGCTGACCTGCTATCGCGGGCTGGCTGACTATCTGTCCTGACAAACCTTTGTGGTGGGGGAGCAACTCCCACACCATAAAAAGCTCATCTCGAAAACCCCGTCAGGCCTTGTTGCGCTCGATGGCAAACCCGGCCCACGTCTGGCTCACCGGCATCAGCTCCAGGCTGTTGATGTTGATGTGCGCCGGGGTGTTGAGCACCCAGAAGATGGTGTCGGCGATGTCCTGCGGCTGGATCGGCTCGGCGCCGGCGTAAGTCGCGTTGTAGCGCTCCTGATCACCACCGAAGCGCACCAGGGAAAACTCGCTCTCGCACAGGCCCGGTTCGATATTGCTCACCCGCACGCCGGTGCCTTGCAGGTCACAGCGCAGGTTCAGCGAGAACTGTTTGACGAACGCCTTGCTCGCGCCATACACGTGACTGCCCGGATACGGGTAGTTGCCGGCAATGGAACCCAGGTTGATGATCCCGGCGCCACGACCATGGGCAATCAGCCGCGGCAGCAGCAGGCGGGTGCTGTAGATCAGGCCTTTCACGTTGGTGTCGACCATGGTGTCCCAGTCATCGAGGTCGCACTTGGGCGCGGGGTCGACGCCCAATGCGAGGCCGGCGTTATTGATCAGGCCACGCAATTTGGCGAACGAAGGCGGCAGGTCGGCGATGGCCTCTTCCATGGCCTTGCGATCACGCACGTCCAGGACCAGGCCATGGACCTCGGTCTGCTTCGACAACTCGGCACAGAGGGCGCTGAGACGCTCTTCACGACGACCAGTCAGCACCAGTTTCCAGCCGGCCTCGGCAAAACGACGGGCACAGGCTTCACCAAAACCGGACGTCGCGCCGGTGATAAACAGGGTGTCGGACATCGTGTTCTCCTTGCTTGGGCTTCAAACCATTGATGGAAATCGGCCCACAGCATGCCCGCCCTGACACACCCTGGGCAAGGCTTGGGGCGCGTTTTTGTCTGCATGGCTGCTCATAAAACAACCAATCGAGCCCAGGCCTTGTTAGACAAGGGCTGCAGAGGGTTGCGCGCATCTTATCCACAGGCACGTCCACAATAATCGGGGGCAAGTACAAACGCTGGAAGCCGCTGTGTATAAGGCTTTACGGGACATTTGGAAATTTTTTTCGCTTGACCCACCAAGTGAGGTTGTGCAGCGGAAGTTATCTGCTATAAGCCGAGGCCAGATAGACGATGGCGCCAAGCCAGCAACGACGCCGCTCCGCGCGGTCTTTCCAGAGTTTAGTCACAGACTTATCCACAGGCTTGCTGACAGTTTTCCGAACGCCAACGACGCTTAGAAAACTGTTGACAACTTCCACTTCCGAATGACCAAAACCGCTTGATCAAAAAACGCTCACCACCCTGTAAGCCGCGTAATCAAAGGGCTCCAGCCAAGTACACCCACGTTACCCACAGCCAGTTCCACAGCAAACGGGGACAAGTCAAAACCGTGACAAAACAACTGTTTGCGGCGACTTTATGTCGCGGTTTCGCAGGGCTTCGAGATTGTTGTCCACAATTCTCCAAACTCTATATATCCCCTGTGGGAGCGAGCCTGCTCGCGAAGGTGGCGTGTCAAATACATGGGCGACAGCTGATGCGCCGCATTCGCGAGCGGGCTCGCTCCCACAGGGGGAAGGGTGGCGATGTGAAGAGATAAAAAAACCGGCGATCACTCGCCGGTTTTTTTCATTGAAGCAGCCTCAATGCCCGCCAAGATACGCGTTGCGCACCTCTTCGTTGGCGAGCAGTTCCTTGCCGGTGCCGGTCAAGCGGATTTCGCCGTTGACCATCACATAGGCCCGGTCCGACAGCTTGAGCGCGTGGTTGGCGTTCTGCTCCACCAGGAAGATAGTCATGCCGGTGGACGCCAGTTCCCGCAGGGTGGCGAAGATTTGCTTCACCACGATCGGCGCCAGCCCCAGGCTCGGCTCGTCGAGCAGCAACAACTTCGGCCGGCTCATCAAGGCCCGGGCGATGGCGAGCATCTGCTGCTCGCCGCCGGACATGGTCATGGCTCGCTGGTTGCGGCGCTCCTTGAGCCGCGGGAACAGCTCGAACATGCGCTGCATGTCTTCGCTGGCGTATTTGTCGCCGATAGGGATGGTGCCCATCAGCAGGTTTTCCTCGACGGTCATGTCAGGGAACACCCGGCGCCCTTCCGGCGATTGAGCGATGCCGTTCGAGGCGATGTAGTGCGACGACTTGTGGGTGATGTCCACGCCCTGGTAAATGATCTGCCCACCCGCAGCGCGGGGCTGGCCGAAGATCGACATCAGCAGCGTGGATTTGCCGGCACCGTTGGAGCCGATCAGGCTCACGGTTTCGCCTTCGCCGATGTGCATCGAGACTTTCTTCAGGGCCTGGATCGGCCCGTAGAACACGTCCAGCTCCTTGAGCTCGAGGATAGGCCCACTCATACCAATTCCTCTTCATCGGCGCCCAGGTAAGCCGCGATCACCTTCGGATCGTTGCGAATCGCCTCGGGACCGCCCTCGGCAATCACGTTGCCGTGATCCAGCACTACGATGTGATCGGAAATACTCATCACCATGCCCATGTCGTGTTCGATCAGCACCACGGTCAGATCGTGCTCGTCGCGCAGCAGCCGGATCATCGCGCTCAGCGCTTCGGTTTCCTGAGGATTGAGGCCGGCGGCCGGTTCGTCGAGACAAATGATCTGCGGACGCGTGCACATCGCCCGAGCGATTTCCAGGCGGCGCTGCTGGCCGTAGGAAAGCTCACCGGCCAGGCGGTTGGCGCAGTCCACCAGATCCACCACTTCCAGCCAGTAGAAGGCGTGATCCAGGGCATCGCTTTCAGCCTGGCGATAACCCTTGGTGTTGAGGATGCCCGCCACCAGGCTGCGGTTGACCCACATATGCTGGGCCACTAAAAGATTTTCCAGCACCGACATTTCCTTGAACAGGCGAATGTTCTGGAAGGTGCGCGCCAGACCGGCGCGGTTTACCAGGTGGGTGCCGCCGAACATCTTGTAGTACAGCCGGCTGGCGAAAGACTTTGGCGAGACGAAGTCCGTCGGGCGGAATGCTTCGCCGAGCAACTGGATCACGTTGGTCTGCTCGCCACGCACGTTGAGCTCGATCTTGCCGCCCGAAGCCTTGTAGAAACCGGTCAGGCAGTTGAACACCGTGGTCTTGCCCGCGCCGTTGGGGCCGATCAGGGCGAAGATCGAGTTGCGCTTGACCTGCAGGCTGACGTCGCTGAGGGCCTTGATGCCACCGAACTGCATCATCAGGTTTTCGACTTTGAGTACGACTTCGCTCATGGCGCTACCCCCTTGCGCGGCGTCACACCGGTACGGCTGATGCGGATCAGGCCGCGTGGGCGCCAGATCATCATCAATACCATCAACACGCCGAACAGCAGCACGCGGTACTCAGAGAAACTGCGCAGCAGCTCCGGCGCCACGGTGAGCACGAATGCCGCGATCACCACACCAACCGTCGAGCCCATGCCACCCAGCACCACGATCGCCAGGATCAGCGCCGACTCGAAGAAGGTGAATGAGGACGGATTGACGAAACCCTGGTAACTGGCGAAGAACACACCCGCCAGGCCAGCGGTGGAAGCACCGATGGTGAACGCAGAAAGCTTGACCAGCACATGGTTCAAGCCCATGGAGCGACAGGCGATTTCGTCCTCACGCAGGGCTTCCCAGGCGCGGCCGACCGGCATGCGGGTCAGGCGATGCTTGACGTAGAGCACCAGCAGTACGGTGATGAACAACACGATGTAGATGAACAGGAATTTGATGTTGGGGTTGTAGTCGATACCGAAGAACTCATGAAACGGCACCCCGCCGTCCTTCGCTCGCCTGCCGAACTCCAGGCCCAGGAAGGTTGGCGCAGGAACCGGCATGCCGTTCGGCCCGCCAGTGAACGACAACCAGTTGTTCAGCACCAGTCGGATGATCTCGCCGAAGCCCAGGGTCACGATGGCCAGATAGTCACCGTGCATTCGCAACACCGGGAACCCCAATATGCACCCCGCCATTGCCGCCGCGATTGCCGCCAGTGGCAGTACGGTCCAGAAACCCAGCCCCAGGTATTGGTAACCCAACGCCAGGCCGTAGGCGCCGATGGCATAGAACGCCACGTAACCCAGATCGAGCAACCCGGCCAGGCCGACCACAATGTTCAGGCCCAGGCCCAGCAGCACGTAAATCAGCCCGAGGATGACCACGGTAAGCACGTACTTGTTGGCGAAGAACGGGAACACGATGGCAATCACGATCAGGGCCGGGATGATCCAGCGCAACCGCGACTTGTAGTCGGGTGGCAGCACATGCACGCCGGAGCCGGTGCTCTCGAACCCCTGGAGAATCTTCAGCCCCTTGGGGGTTTGCAGAAACAGGCTCAGGGCAAAACGCCCGACCATCACGATCGCCACCAGCCAGCCGACGCGGGCCGGCTGCAGGTTGAAGCTGTAGCCGTCGAGCACCACGCCGACGATCGGCCCGAACACGATCAGTGAGATCAGGCCGGCCAGGATCGCGTCGATGACGCTCTGTTTGATATCAAGCGGTTTATTGGCAGCAGACATACTTATACCTTCGCCACGAGTGGGCGACCCAACAGGCCTTGGGGACGGAAAATCAGAATCAGCACCAGCAGCGAGAAACTGAACACGTCTTTGTAGTCGGAGTTGATCAGACCGGCGAACAGCGACTCGGAGATCCCGAGGATGATCCCGCCAAGCATTGCCCCAGGCAGGGAGCCGATGCCGCCGAGTACCGCCGCGGTGAACGCCTTGATGCCGATGATGAACCCGGCATAGAAGTCGAACGTCCCATAGTTCATGGTGATCAGCACACCGGCCAGGGCGGCCATGGCCGCACCGATGATGAACACGTAGGAAATCACCCGATCGGTGTTGATGCCGAGGATGGAGGCCATCTTGCGGTCTTGCTGCGTGGCGCGGCACATGCGGCCGAGCTTGGTGTACTTGATGATGTAGGTCAGCAGCGCCATGCCGGCGAATGCGGCAATCAGGATGAATATCTTGGTGTAGGTGAGCTGCACGAAGCCGGTACCGATGTCGACGCGCATGGCGCCTTCAAGCAGTGTTGGCACACCCTGTTGGCGGGCGCCCTGGCTGATCTGCGCGTAGTTCTGCAGGATCAGCGAGATGCCGATGGCGCTGATCAGCGGTGCCAGGCGGGTGGAGTTGCGCAGGGGTTTGTAGGCGACGCGTTCGATGACCCAGCCGTATACCCCGGTAACCACGACCGTGAACACCAGGGTGCCAAGGATCATCAGCGGAAAGGATTCGATACCGAAGTAAGCCAGCAGAGCCAGACTGATTGCCGCGAGGTAAGCGGAAATCATGTAAACCTCGCCGTGGGCGAAGTTGATCATGCCGATGATGCCATAGACCATTGTGTAGCCGATGGCGATCAGACCATAGACCGACCCGAGGGTCAGGCCATTGATCAGTTGCTGCAGGAAAATACCATCCATAACGCGATCTCACGCAGTGAGACAGCACATCCCCGAGGACGCGACGACGGGATCCAAGCCCAGCGCCAAAAGGATGTGCGGCTCGTAGAAAAAAACAGACGGGCCGTTGGCTAATGCCAATCAGGACAGGGTGAACACATTCTCCGTGGGGGGGGGGGGGGTGCTCCCGCTGGACTGCGCAGCAGGCCCCTTTTGGGGGCGCCAAGCGCCCCAGCGGGCCCCCCCCCCCCCGCCACAGGCTAGTCATCCCTTCAAATTACTTCTGTTTTTCCAACTGGTGGTATTTGCCGTCCTTGTCCCACTGGTAGACCACATAGTCGGAGACTTTCAGGTCGCCCTTGGAATCCCAGGCTTTTTCGCCCATGACGGTTTTCACCGGGTTGGCTTTCAGCCACTTGGCGGCGTCTTCGCCCTTGTTGGACTTGGCACCGTTGAAACCGGCGGCCAGTGCCTGGACAGAGGCATAGGCGTACAGAGTGTAGCCCTCAGGCTCTACGCCCTGGGCACGGAAAGCGTCCACCACGGCCTTGCTGTCCGGCAGCAGGCGTGGGTCGGCGCCGAAGGTCATGTACACGCCATCGACATATTGCGCGCCGCCAGCGGTAGTGACCAGTTCATCGGTGACGATGCCATCGTCGGACATGAACTTGACGTCCTTGAGGCCTTGCTCACGCAGCTGGCGAACCAGCGGGCCGGCTTCCGGGTGCAGGCCGCCGAAGTAGACCACGTCGGCACCGGCCGAACGGATCTTGGTGACCACGGCGCTGAAGTCTTTTTCGCCACGGGTCAGGCCTTCATACAGCACTGGGGTCACGCCACGCTTCGCCAGTTGTGCCTTGGTAGCATCCGCCAGGCCTTGGCCGTAGGTGTCCTTGTCGTGCAGGACGACAACTTTCTTGCCCTTGAGCACGTCGACGATGTAGTCGCCAGCCACGATGCCTTGCTGGTCGTCACGACCACACATGCGGAACATCGCGCTCAGGCCACGCTCGGTAACAGCCGGATTGGTCGAGCCTGGGGTGATGGCAATGATGCCTGCTTCGTCATAGACCTCGGAGGCCGGGATGGTGTTGGACGAGCAGAAGTGCCCGACCACGCCGATCACTTTGTCCTGGTCAACCAGGCGGTTGGCCACGGCCACGGCCTGCTTCGGTTCGCAGGCATCGTCACCGGCGACCAGGACGATTTTCTCGCCATTGACGCCACCTGCCTTGTTGATGACATCGGCCGCGGCCTGCGCACCTTTCATGTACTGCTCGCCAAACGCGGCGTTGGCGCCGGTCATCGGCCCCGCCACACCAAATTTCACATCAGCCTGGGCAAACGCAGAAACACCCAGCGCAGCTGCCACTGCGAGGGCCAGAAAGCCTTTCTTGTAAAACGTCTGGGACATGAGGTGGTGCTCCAAGGTTTTTTTAGTTGGCACTGCGACTTCACTTCACTGAAAAGCTAAGAGCAAGGGCCGTGCCATCGGTTTTTTATTCTTAAAAAAGTCGCTGCTTTATTGTTATTTCGACTGTTTCGGGCCCTTTTTCACAGGGCGTGCAACCGTCTAAACCGGACGAGGTGCAACCGTTTTTACAAGTAGGTGGAACCCTCCATGAGCCATCATTGCAACCGCCATACGAAACGGCGTGCAACCACTGTGTAACAACCTGCGTCACCTAACTGCACACTGCCGGTGCGCGGCTGCTACAGCCCGCACCATAACAGGCTAGCCGCTGTGTTGAAAAACGCCGCTGCCCGTAACACTTTTCAACAATCAGATGACGATCCGCAGGCACTGGCCCGCGTGATACAGAGAAAAGCCCGCTTCATACAGGCAACTGCGCAGGCCAACGCCGGCCAACGGCTGCATGGGCGCGAAAGGGATCGGCAATGCCTTGGCATCGCCGTGGCACAGATAGTCGGCGAACGCCTTGCCGACCACGGTGCCGGTGGTCACGCCTCGACCGTTGTAGCCGGTGACGGCCACCAGGCCGGGCGCTGGTTCGAACAGACGCATCAGGTGATCGGGCGTGAACGCAATGCAACCGGTCCAGGTGCACTCCCACTCCACGGGCTTGAGGTAAGGGAAATAATGCTGCTGCACCCGGTCCGCCCAGGCCTTGAGGAACCAGGTCGGCTTACGGTTGCCATTGCCCAGGCTGCCCAGCAGCAAGCGACCGTCCTTGTCCCGGCGAATGCTGCTCAATACCTGGCGAGTATCCCAGGAACCTTGCCCGCCCGGCAGAATGCGGTCGGCGGCCGCGTCGGTCAGTGGGACCGAAGCGACCTGATAGTAATATCCGGGAAAGAAATTGCGCCGCAGCTCGGTCCAGTCGCCTTCGGTATAGGCGTTGGACGCGATCACGACTTGCTCGGCCAGCACCGAGCCCTGGGCAGTCTGCACTGACCAGCGCTGGCCCTGGCGTTCCAGCCGCGTGACCGGCGAATGATCGAACAATTGGCCGCCAAGGTCCTTGGCCGCCTTGGCCAGCCCGCTGGTGTAGGCCATCGGGTTGAGCGTGCCGGCGCGGCGATCGAGCAATGCCGCGGCGATCCTGTCAGTGCCGGTTGCCTCGGCACAGGCTTGGCCGGTCAGCAGTTCCACCGGCGCGCCACGGCGTTTCCATTGTTCTTCGCGGCTGCGCAGGTCTGCCTCGCCCCGGGCGTTGTGCGCCATATGCAGGGTGCCTTCGCGGCGCAGCTGGCAATCGATGTGGTATTTGTCGACGAGGCTGAACACCAAGGCCGGCGCGGCCCCGAGCATGCGGTTGAGCTGGCTGCCCACCGCCTCGCCGAAGCCGGCTTCGATATCATCCGGCGGGATCCACAGGCCGGCGTTCACCAGCCCGACGTTACGTCCGGAGCCGCCATGCCCGGCCCGATGGGCTTCCAGCACTGCCACGCGTTTGCCTTGTTCGAGCAAATGCACCGCCGCTGACAGGCCGGTAAAACCAGCGCCGATCACACAGACATCTACCGTGACCTCGCCTGTAAGCACAGTGTTTTCGGGCCTTTGTGGCGTCAGCTTTTCCCACAGACATTCTTCGCGTAACGGCATTGCCAGACTCCAAATGAAACCCAACCATCACACCATTCAACTGTGGGAGGGGGG
>NZ_JBHFJB010000163.1:56400-62844 GCF_057334555.1 Pseudomonas sp. AGC41 | reverse complement strand
GGCTCGCTCCCACAGGGGGACTATTTCCACAGAGAGCTTTCGCTGACCGGTTCTCAGTCGAAAGTAATCCCCTGCGCCAACGGCAACTCCAGCGAGTAATTCACGGTATTGGTCTGACGGCGCATATAGCCGCGCCACGCATCGGAGCCGGACTCGCGACCGCCGCCGGTTTCCTTTTCGCCACCAAAGGCTCCGCCGATCTCCGCGCCGCTCGGGCCGATGTTGACGTTGGCGATGCCGCAATCGCTGCCCACCGCCGACATGAACTGCTCGGCCTCACGCACGTCGGTGGTAAAGATGCACGACGACAGGCCTTGGGGCACGGAATTGTTCAGGTCCAGCGCTTCGGCGAAATCCTTGTAGCCAACCACGTAGAGGATCGGCGCGAACGTTTCGTGGCGCACCACGTCGCTTTGCTCCGGCATTTCGACGATGGCCGGCGAAACGTAGTAGGCGTTCGGGAACTGCTCTTCGAGCTGGCGCTTGCCGCCAAACACCCGACCACCTTCGCTCAGCGCCTGCTCCAGCGCATCCTGCATGTTGTCGAAGCTCTGCTTGTCGATCAGCGGCCCCACCAGGTTGCCTTCCAGCGGATGACCGATGCGCACTTTCGAGTAGGCGGCCTTGAGACGGGTGACAATTTCTTCCTTCACCGACTCATGGGCAATCAAACGGCGCAGGGTGGTGCAGCGCTGGCCGGCGGTGCCGACGGCGCTGAACAGGATCGCCCGCACTGCCATGTCCAGGTCGGCGCTCGGGGCCAGGATCATCGCGTTGTTGCCACCCAGTTCAAGGATGCTGCGGGCAAAACGCGCCGCGACTTTTGGTGCGACTTCGCGCCCCATCCGGGTGCTGCCAGTAGCGCTGATCAACGCCACGCGCGGGTCATCCACCAAGGCTTCGCCGGCATCGCGGCCACCGATGATCACTTGGCTCAGGTACGGCGGCGCATCACTGAATTTCTCCAGCACGCGCTCGAACAATGCCTGGCAGGCCAGGGCGGTCAGCGGGGTTTTTTCCGACGGTTTCCAGATCACCGAATTGCCGCACACCAGGGCCAGCGTGGTGTTCCAGGCCCACACCGCCACCGGGAAGTTGAAGGCGCTGATCACCCCGACCACCCCCAGCGGGTGCCAGGTTTCCCGCATGTGATGGCCCGGACGCTCGGAGGCGATGGTCAGGCCATACAACTGGCGGGACAGGCCGACGGCGAAATCACAGATGTCGATCATCTCCTGCACTTCACCCAGGCCTTCCTGGGTAATCTTGCCGGCCTCCCACGACACCAGTTCGCCGAGGTCGGCCTTGTATTCCCGCAGCAGGTCGCCAAACTGACGCACCAGTTCGCCGCGACGGGGCGCCGGCACCTTGCGCCACAAATCGAAGGCATGTTCGGCACGGCTGACCTGTTGCTCGACTTCAGCGGCGCCTTCCCAGTTCACCGCGCCGATGCGACTGCCGTCGATGGGCGAATGCACGGGCTGTTTGCCGTTCTGGTACAGGGTCGGGTTGACGCCCAGACGATCAAGCAATGCAGCAACCATGGGTAATTCCTCATGCGAAAGACAAAGATGTGGCAGCCGGACCATCACGGCTGATCAGACCTGTAGTTGTAGCCGGCCCGAGACTTGCCAACAAACGACCTTTAAGCGAGATATCATTCCGTTTATTCATGCTGCCGCCCAAGCAGACTCTTCAGCACAAAAGCAGAGCGACAAAAATAAGGCTCCATCATGCTCAATAAGCGCTATTTGCCGTCGATCACCGCGTTGCAGTGCTTCGAAGCGGTGACCCGTCACCTGAGCTTCACCCGCGCCGCCGAAGAATTGAACCTGACCCAGAGCGCCGTCAGCAAACAGGTCGCGCAGCTTGAAGAATTGCTGCAACACCTGCTGTTTCGCCGCGTTCGCCGACGCTTGCAGCTGACGCCCGCCGGGGATCTGTACCTGGGAGAGGTGCGAAAAATCCTTTCCCAGGTAGAGATGTCGACGCATTACCTGCGTTCCTACGGTGGCGATACCGAAGTCCTGCGAGTTTCCACGCCTCCGACCTTCGGCGCCCGCTGGCTGGTCCCGCGACTCAAGGGCTGGCGCCTGCGCCATCCCAGCATTCATCTGGACCTGTGCAGCGAGCAGGAGGCCGACGACCTGCAGCAGGGACGCAGTGACCTGGCCTTCTATTTCGGCCAGGGCTCGCGGCCGGGCACCGAATCCCTGAAACTGTTCGGCGAAGAACTGGTGCCGGTCTGCGCACCCGGCAGCCTGCCGGACGAGCCTTTCACCGACCCCACGCAACTGACCGGGCTGGTGCTGCTGCAGAACGCCTCCCGACCCCAGGCATGGCATGACTGGTTCGATCATCAGGGTTATCACACCGAACACAGCTATCACGGGCCACGCTTCGAGACTTTTTACATGTGCATCCGCGCCGCTCAGGTCGGCTGTGGCGTGGCCCTGCTGCCACGGTTCCTGGTGGAAGAAGAACTGGCTGACGGCAAGCTGGTCATCCCTTGGCAACATCCGATGCCCAGCACCAACGCCTACTACCTGGCGTACCCGGAACATTCGGCGGAAGTGCCCAAGGTGCGGTTGTTCGTGGAATGGATGCTGGAGCAGATCGATAGCCCTGATGCGCCGCCATAGTGACAGTTGTCCCCCGTGGCGAGGGAGCTTGCTCCCGCTGGCTGCGCAGCGGCCCTGAAAATTCTGTCAGATGAAAAATTCTGCGTCTGCTTCGCAGCGGAGCGGGAGCAAGCTCCCTCGCCACAAAAAGATCTGTGGACGCTAAAAAATACTGGCAATAACCATCACGGTTATGCGCCACTAGACCTTTCAACACGACTGCCGCACGCCGCAGCACCCGTCTGGAGATTCCCATTATGAGCGAGAGCGTGTTTGCCGATCGCATCGTGCAGAACCTGCTCGACACCGACTTCTACAAGCTGACGATGATGCAGGCGGTGCTGCACAACTACCCCAACGTCGAGGTGGAATGGGAGTTTCGTTGCCGCAACAGCGAAGACCTGCGCCCTTACCTCGCGGAAATTCGTTTCCAGATCGAACGCCTGGCCGAGCTGAGCCTGAGCGCCGACCAGTTGGGTTTCCTCGAGCGCATCAGCTTCCTCAAGCCGGACTTCCTGCGCTTCCTGGGTTTGTTTCGCTTCAACCTGCGCTATGTGCACACCGGCATCGAAAACGGTGAGCTGTTTATCCGTCTGCGCGGGCCCTGGCTGCACGTCATCCTGTTCGAAGTGCCGCTGCTGGCCATCGTCAGCGAGGTGCGCAACCGTTATCGCTACCGTGAAGTCGTACTGGAACAGGCGCGAGAGCAGCTTTATCGCAAGTTCGACTGGCTGACGGCCAACGCCAGTGCCGACGAATTGTCCGAACTGCAAGTGGCCGACTTCGGTACCCGTCGGCGGTTTTCCTACCGTATCCAGGAAGAAGTGGTGAACGTGCTCAAGCACGACTTCCCCGGCCGCTTCGTCGGCACCAGCAATGTGCACCTGTCTCGAGAGCTGGACATGAAGCCCTTGGGTACCATGGCCCACGAATGGATCATGGCCCACCAGCAGCTGGGTCCGCGGCTGATCGACAGCCAGATCGCCGCGCTCGATTGCTGGGTTCGCGAATACCGAGGCCTGCTGGGCATCGCGCTGACCGACTGCATCACCATGGATGCTTTCCTCAAGGACTTCGATCTGTTCTTCGCCAAGCTGTTCGACGGTTTGCGTCATGATTCGGGGGACCCGGTCATCTGGGCCGAAAAGGCCATTGCCCACTATCACAAACTGGGCATCGACCCGATGAGCAAGACCTTGGTGTTCTCCGATAGCCTGACATTGCCCAAATGCCTGGATATTTTCCGCGCCTTGCGTGGTCGCATTAATGTGAGCTTCGGTATCGGGACCAACCTGACCTGCGACATTCCAGGCGTGGAGCCGATGAGCATCGTGCTTAAAATGATCAGCTGTGACGGGCAACCCGTGGCCAAGATTTCAGACGAGCCCGGCAAGACCCACTGCAAGGATCCGAATTTCGTCGCCTATATGCGACATGTTTTCCAAGTAGCTGCCGCCCTTTCCGGCACATCAAGCAAGGAGTGAATTCATGCAAGCCGTACAGCGTGAGATTGCTGAACAGCTCAAGGTCCAGCCACCGTTCGCCGATGACGCCGCCCTCAAGGCCGAAATTGCCCGTCGGGTGAGCTTCATTCAGGACTGCCTCGTCAACTCGGGTCTCAAGAGCCTGGTGCTGGGTATCAGCGGTGGGGTCGACTCGTTGACCGCCGGCCTGCTGGCCCAACGTGCCGTGCGCGAGCTGCGGGAAAAAACCGGCAATTCGGCGTACCGGTTCATCGCCGTGCGCCTGCCGTACGAAACCCAGTTCGATGAGCACGAAGCCCAGGCCTGCGTCGATTTCATCGAGCCGGACGAGCGCCATACCGTCAACATCGGTCCGGCGGTCAAGGCACTGGCCAAGGAAGTCCTGGCATTCGAAGGCAAGGCGCCGGGTTCGCGGGATTTCGTGTTGGGCAATACCAAGGCGCGGATGCGCATGGTGGCGCAATACACCATCGCCGGCGCGGAGCAAGGCCTGGTGATCGGCACCGACCACGCGGCCGAAGCGGTCATGGGTTTCTTCACCAAGTTCGGTGACGGCGCCTGCGACGTGGCCCCGCTGAGCGGCCTGGTGAAAAACCAGGTCAGGGCCATCGCCCGGGATTTCGGCGCGCCGGAATCACTGGTGGAAAAAGTCCCCACCGCTGATCTGGAAGACCTGTCGCCAGGCAAGCCGGATGAAGCCGCCCATGGCGTGACCTACGGCGAAATCGACGCCTTCCTGCATGGCCAACCGATTCGTGAAGAGGCGGCCAGGATCATTTGCGAGACCTACCGCAAGACCGAGCACAAGCGGGTGATGCCGTACGCTCCGTGATCACCGCGGTGGTCTGATATCACCTGTGGGAGCGAGCCTGCTCGCGAAGGCGTCGCATCAGCGACATCGTTGCTGACTGACACACCGCTTTCGCGAGCAGGCTCGCTCCCACAGGGCTCGGTTATTCACACCGGCAATAAAAAAAGCGCCCTGCTTGGGGCGCTTTTTTTGTACCTGAAATTTGATTACTTCAGGGTGACCGTGCCTTTCATCATCGAGATGTGGCCCGGGAACGAGCAGAAGAAACCGTACTTCTCGCCCGCGGCCAGTTTCGACACATCAAAGGTTACCGAGTCTTTCTCTTTGGCGCCGATCAGCTTGGTGTGGGCGATGACGCGAGTGTCACCGTCCTTCAGGTAGTTCTTGTCGATACCAGCGCCCAGACCGTCGGTGGCAATCGGCTGCATGTCAGCCTCTTTGCTCAGTACCCAGTTATGACCCATGACGTTTTTTGGCAGGCTGCCGGAATGAGTCAGCTCAACGGTGAAGGTCTTGCAGCTCTTGTCGATATCGATGGCCTTGGTATTGAAGGTCATCTGATCGGTGGAATCGATGGTGGTCTTGCACTCCGCTGCCATCAGTTGGCTGCTGGCCAGCGTCAACAGGGATACTGCTACAAGTTTGGCGAACATCATGAATCTCCAAGGCATGGTTAACAAAATTTCGTCAAAGGGGAAGACTGCCTGATTTTCCGGCAAGTTCCTATGACCTGTGTCAAAGATTGTATACAACTTAAGACTATCAGCCTGATGGACAGAATCAACCAGCCACAAGTACAACTCGCCCGTTACGATCGGCTCCATCCCCCCCCTGGAGCAACCTCATGAACCTCAACAGCCTGTTATGCAGCCTGCTCGCCGCCTACGCCTGCGGCGCCAGCGGCACCTACGAAAAACCCCTGCGCGAGGTTTAATCCTTTGCGCAACAAGGGGCAGGCTTTACTCTGGACCGGTTAGCGATCACGGAGTAAAGCCACGCTAAACCGCTGGGGCTGCTGGAAGTGAACGGTTTCTACAGCAAACTCACCGGTTTTCTCGATCACATCGTCGGCGAAGGCTTCGTCCGCGCGCCGCATCGTGACATGCTGCAGTGAGCGACTCGGCCCATGAGCTGCTCGATGCGCTGGATGAATGGCAACCCTCGGTGCCGCCGAAATGGGCCGAGCAAAAACCCAGCTAACGGCTCGACCCCGATACAGGGCAGAATACGCGCCGCTCAACCTCACCTTCGACCCCAGAGGATCGCCCATGGCCAAACCCAATTATTCCTTCGCCAAACGTCAGAGAGACCTGGCCAAGGAGCAGAAGAAAGAGGAAAAGCTCCAGCGCAAGAAAGCCACCGCCGATGAAGCAGCACTGAACCCCGATGCTGAAGGTGAAGTGGCGGCAGACGATGATGCAGATGCACCGAAAGACCAGGCCCCCGACGCCTGACGCCTCCAGGGCCCGATGATCCGATCCGGCCCCACGGTTTTGTGTCCAGGACCGGCAGCCTCGCTGCCGGCCCA
>NZ_JBHFJB010000163.1:55947-56380 GCF_057334555.1 Pseudomonas sp. AGC41 | reverse complement strand
CCCTCACAACCCCAGCGCGTTGATAATCGACAAGCGATAACCAGCAGGCAGGTTCGCTGGTAACTGGCTTGGCTCGAACAGCCCGATCTCCTTGTGCTCATGACTGATCGTCGGCACGAAACCGCCCAGCAACTGGCAGCGGTAAGTGGAGATGAACACGTGTTTGCCGGGAATCACCTCGAACAGATACGAATCCAGTGGTTCGCCCACGCTGACCTCGACCGCCAGCTCCTCGGCGATTTCCCGTGCCAGGCATTGCGGCGGCGTTTCGCCCAGCTCGATCCGTCCACCGGGCAGCTCCCATTCGTCCCGCTCGTTGAGCATCAGCACGACCAGGCCGTCGGGAGATTGCAGTACGCCCTTGATGGAAACCGGGAACATATAAAAGCCTCAATGTTAATCAGTTCCCCCGTGGGGGGGGGGGGGGGGGGGG
>NZ_JBHFJB010000163.1:52240-55854 GCF_057334555.1 Pseudomonas sp. AGC41 | reverse complement strand
CCCCCCCGCCACAGGTGTTCATTGGAACATCAGATCACTGTTCCAACGGCATCACCGTCACCCGCACTTCCGGATCATGGGTACCGCCCCCAAGGATCACCCCACGCAACGGCGACACATCGGAAAAATCCCGGCCCCAGGCCAGGGTGATGTGTTCCAGGGACGGTTGCACGTTGTTGGTCGGATCAAAATCCACCCAGCCCAGCACCGGACAAAACACCGAAATCCACGCATGAGAAGCATCGGCGCCAATCAACCGAGCCTGGCCGGGGGGTGGCTGGGTCAGCAGATAGCCGCTGACGTAACGCGCCGCCAATCCGCGAGAACGCACGCAGGCCAGCATCAGGTGGGCAAAATCCTGACAGACGCCCCGGCGTCGCTCCAGCACCTCCACCAGCGGTGTCGCGACCTGGGTGGCCTCGGCATCGAAAGTGAACTCCTCGAAGATTTTTTCCATCAGCGCCTGGACCCCGAGCATCGTCGGGCGACCGACCGGGAAACAACTTTCGGAAAACTCGACGAAGCTGCGCTTGAGATGCACATAGGGTGACTCGAAACGATAGCGGCATGCCTCCAACAACTGCGCCGTCAGCGGCCGACCGCTGTAGCTCAATGCATGACGAGTGGATTCCCAGGCAGGCGAAGAACCGAAATCCAGTAGCGGGCGCACCAACACCTCGACGCTCAGGCGAGCATTGACCAGCAGCTCATCATGGGGACGCTCGAAGGCCAGGCGGGTCAGCGGATTGCCGAATACATCCTGTTCATCGCGACGGGTCGTCGGCTCCGGGCTGATGGTCAGTTGTCGCTCGGTACAGCGCTGCCATTCACAGGGCCGCGGCCATAGATGCGCCAGTTGCTGGGCGAGGGACACCGGGCTGTCGTAATGATAGTGGGTGTCGTGAAGGATCTGGTAACGGGCATTCATCAGACGGATACCGTGCGCTGGCTGACGTCGTCAACATGGGCAAAATGGCGCAAGGCCAAGCGATCGGACACCTGCCCGCTGACATCGGCGACTTCCTGCAGCAGATCGGCCAACCCGTCGAGCGCCGCGCGCAGGCTGGCTTCGCCAAACAAAGGATTCTCCAGGCAGCGCAGGTCAAAGCGCGACAGTCGCGCCACCAGTTCCGGCAGGGCGGTTTCCCTCGGTGCGGCAAAATCGTCGTTCAGACGCTTGACGGTGCGCGCCACCAGTTTCAACTGGAAAAGCACCGCGTGAGGGTTCTGCTCGTCCAACAACAGAAGATCGAGCACCGGGATCAGCTGCGCCACCGCCAGGTATCGCGAACGGTAGGTGATGCTGCTATTGCCCAACTCCAGCAACCATTCCAGCCCGGCCTGATCGAAAACCGCCTCGCCGCGCAGGAATGCCGCCAGGCTGCTGCTGAGAAACTGCAGACGCTCCAGGCGCCGGCCGATCATCAGGAAACGCCAGCCCTCGTCGCGGGTCATGTCGTCCAGGGCGAACCCGGACAACGCGGCCAGGGACATCACCAGTCGATTGAGAAAATCCAGCAACTCACCGAAGTCCGGCTCGCTGGTTTCCAGTTCCACGGCTTCGCGTTGCAGTTCCACCAGTGCCTGCCAGTTCTCCCGGGACAGCTTGCCGCGAACCTGCGAGGCCGCCCACTGCAAGCGCTGCAGATTGGAGCGCAGGCTGAACGACCAGTCATCCCCGAGCATGGCCGCCAGCAGGCGCTCGGGCAACTCGCCCTCCTCCGGCAACAACATCAGGCTCTCGCCCAGGGCGACCGCCGATTGCAAGGCCTGCGGATCATCGCCATCGACATAGCGCGCCAGCATGATCCGCAGCAGACGGGCGCTGTCGTCGCAACGTTCGCAGTAGCGGCCGAACCAGAACAGGTTTTCCACCACACGAGACGGCAGATAGGGATCGCGGCGCACCAGATCATGCACGCCCACGGTTCGCTGGGCCTTCCATTGCTCACCGCCGGGCGCCTGCTCGCCAAGCACCCAGGTGTCCTTGCTGGCGCCGCCGCGCTGCATCGACACCACTTCGGCATCAGCCTCGGCGGCCACGCGGGTCAGGCCTCCCGGCAGCACTCGATAATCGTCTTTGCCGGACACCGCATAAACCCGCATGCCAATGGCTCGAGGCTGGACCTGGCCGTCTTCGGCCTGCCAGACCGGCGCCTGGGACAGTTGCGCCAGTTCCTGAGCAACATAGGCATAGGGCCGCGCCTGCATGCGTGCGGCCAATTGGGCGCGCTGGTCTTCGTCCAGGTCACGACCGAATACCGGCGTGAAGCTCTGGGACGGAAACGCCGGCTTGATCAACAGCTGCGGCAGTTTCTCCAGGGCCTGGGCCAGCACCGGCGGCTCTCCGCACCACCAGGTGGCGATGGAGGGCAGCATCAGCTCTTCACCGAAAAGAAACTGGCTGATTTTCGGCAGAAACCCCAAGAGCCCGGGCGACTCCAGGACTCCGCTACCCAGTGCATTGGCCACCAGCACCCGCCCCTGACGCACCGCCTCCAGCAATCCGGGCACGCCCAGGGCCGAATCGGTGCGCAACTCCAGCGGGTCGCAGAAATCATCATCGAGCCGACGCATGATCGCGTGGACCCGACGCAGCCCGCTGAGGGTCTTCAGGTAGACCGTAGCATCGCGGACAGTCAGGTCGCCGCCTTCCACCAGCGGATAGCCGAGTTGCCGCGCCAGGTAGAGGTGTTCGAAGTAGCTTTCGTTGAACCGACCGGGCGTCAGCAGTACCACCAGCGGCGGCTCGCCGTTGCTGGGAGCCTGTCGCGCCAGGGTTTCTTGCAACGTGCGGAAGAACCCGGACAGGTGTTGCACCTTGAGGTCGCGATAAAGGTCGGGAAAGGCCCGCGACACGATGGTGCGATTTTCCAACGCATAACCGGCGCCCGAGGGCGCCTGGGTCCGATCCGCAGTCACCCACCAACGGCCGTCGGGCGCGCGCGCCAGATCCACGGCATACAAGTGCAGGAAGTTGCCGTCTGGCGGTGTGATGCCCTGGCAAGGCCAAAGGAAATTGTTGTGCCCGAACACCAGCTCCGCCGGCAACAGCCCTTCGCTGATCAGCCGCTGCGGCCCGTACAGGTCGGCCAGCACGGCATTGAGCAAGCGTGCCCGCTGGGCAATGCCGGCCGACAATTGCGTCCATTCCCGAGCGTCGATGACATGGGGCAGCAGGTCCAGCTCCCAAGGCCGATCAGCACCCTTGGGGTCTGCATAGACGTTATAGGTGACGCCATTTTCCTGGATCTGCCGGGCGAGCAATGCCTGGCGCTGGAGCAACTGTGCCGGCGTGCTGCGCTGCAATTGGTCGAACAGCCGCTGCCAGTGCGTACGCACCGCGCCGCTGTCGTCCAACAGCTCGTGATAAGTGCCCGTCGTCAGCGGGTAACGGTCAAGCAGGTCAGGCATGGAAAGCTCGGCAGGACGGCAATAAAGGGTGAGACTAGCGCAGGCAGATGACACCCGGATAGGTATGTTTGAGCTGAATCCGGCAAGAGGCCTCAGGGGCAACAGTCGTGGGGGGGGGGGTTGGTGGGGGTGGGTTGCGCAGCGACCGTAAAATCCTGGGGCCGCTGCGCAGCCCAGCGGGAGCAAGCTCCCTCGCCACA
>NZ_JBHFJB010000163.1:38901-52220 GCF_057334555.1 Pseudomonas sp. AGC41 | reverse complement strand
GCCACAGGGTATATCTATCGCTTCAATCCCCCTTGGAACCGTCGCAGGTCGAGTGTGAAGGGAAATTCGTCATCCGTTGCCAGGTTCGGTATCGGAAGTTTCCCCGGCGTATGTCCGATCCGGAAGAAACGCGCCATCCGTCGACTCTCAGCTTCGTTGGCGTTGACCGGCAGGCTGTCATAGTTGCGCCCGCCCGGATGCGCCACGTGGTACTGACAGCCGCCCAGCGAACGTTGCATCCAGGTATCGAGCACGTCGAATACCAGCGGCGCATGGACCGGGATGGTCGGTTGCAGGCAGTTGGCCGGCTGCCAGGCGCGGAAACGTACCCCGGCGACGAACTCGCCGACCCGACCGGTGGGTTGCAAGGGCACCGGTACGCCGTTGCAAGTCAGCAGATAACGTTGTGGCGCCAGGCCGCTGAGCTTGACCTGCAAGCGCTCCAGGGACGAGTCCACGTAGCGTACGGTGCCGCCCGCCGTGCCCTCCTCCCCCAGCACATGCCAGGGTTCCAGCGCCTGCCGCAACTGCAGCTCGATACCATTGACCGCGTAATCGCCGACCTTGGGAAAGCGAAACTCCAGGTGCGCGGCGAACCACTCGGCCCGCAGCGGATAACCGGCGACATTGAGATCGTCGATGACATCGGCAAAATCCTGCTCGATGAAATGCGGCAGCAAGAAGCGATCGTGCAGCTCGGTGCCCCAGCGCGCCAGTTTCTCCGGCGCGTAGGGTTCGCGCCAGAACCGCGCCACCAGCGCCCGCAGCAGCAACTGCTGGGCCAGGCTCATGCGGGCGTGAGGCGGCATTTCGAAAGCGCGCAGCTCCAGCAAGCCGAGACGCCCGGTGGCGCCGTCCGGTGAATAGAGCTTGTCGATGCAGAACTCGGCGCGGTGGGTATTGCCGGTCACGTCGATCAACAGGTTGCGCAGCAATCGGTCCACCAGCCAGGGCGGGCACGCTTCGCCAGGCTCGGGCATTTGTGCGAAGGCGATCTCCAGTTCATACAACGCGTCGTTGCGCGCCTCGTCCACGCGGGGCGCCTGGGACGTCGGGCCGATGAACAGCCCGGAAAACAGATAGGACAACGACGGATGGTTATGCCAGTAGCTGATCAGGCTGCGCAGCAAGTCGGGACGACGCAGGAACGGCGAGTCAGCCGGCGTCGCGCCGCCCAGGACGAAATGGTTACCGCCACCGGTGCCGGTGTGCCGACCGTCGATCATGAATTTTTCGGTGGTCAGCCGGTTCAGCCGCGCCTGTTCGTAAAGAAACTCGGTGCGCTCGACCAGCTCGTCCCAGGTCGCCGACGGTTGCACGTTGACCTCGATGACGCCCGGGTCGGGTGTGATGCGAAAATTGCTCAGGCGCGGGTCGCTTGGCGGCTCGTAGCCTTCCAGCAGCACAGGGCAGCCCAGCTCTTCGGCTGTCGCCTCGATGGCACTGACCAGTTCCAGGTAATCCTCGACCCGCTCCAGCGGCGGCATGAACAGATAGAGCCGCCCTTCCCTGGCCTCGGCACAAAACGCCGTGCGCGTCAGCCAATCGGCCGATTCGTCGACTTTTGGCGCGCGCTCCTGTTCCAGGGCCGGCTCGCCGTGATGGGTGAGTTGCTCGGTGCCAGGCAACTCGGGCAAGTCCTGGTTCGCGTCGGTGGGATGGACGAACGGATACTCGGCTGCCGTCACCCATGGCTGCGATGCCAGCGGCAGGCGATAGCCCAGCGGCGAATCGCCCGGCACCAGCCGACAATGGCTGTCGCGCAAATACCAGCGGCCGCTTTGCCATTGATCGCCCTTGGCGGTGCGCGCCAGCGGCAGGACCTGGCCGACCACTTTGTCCAGGCCCTGGCTGAAAACTTTGCGCAACCGCGCCCGCTCCAGGGGATCCTCGAGCCGAGGGTCTTCGGCTGTCACGTTCGAAGGCAAGTTGCCCTCGCGCCAGAGGTAATGGAAGTTATCTTCGTAGGCCGCAAAGACGAACCGCGCAGGAATATTCAGGCGTTCGGCGACACTCGCCAGGAAACGCCCGGCCAGTTCGCCATCGGCGCCGTAGTCCTGCTGTTCTTCGGCGATCAGCGCGTTGTCGCGCCAGATCGGCACGCCGTCACGCCGCCAATAACAATTGAGCGACCACCGCGGCAGTTGCTCGCCGGGGTACCACTTGCCTTGGCCGAAGTGCACCAGTCCCTCGGGCGCGTAGTGCTGGCGCATGCGCTGGAACAACTCGGCGGAGAGGCGACGCTTGTCCGGGCCGAGCGCTGCGGTATTCCACTCGGCGCCGTCCGGGTCGATGGAAACGAAGGTCGGCTCGCCGCCCATGGTCAGGCGCACGTCGCCCTCCAGCAGGTCGCTGTCGATCTGCCGGCCCAACGCCTGGATCGCCTGCCATTGCTCTTCGGTGTATGGCTTGGTGACCCGTGGCGCCTCCCAGATTCGCTCGACGGACATTTCGTGGCTGAACTGGCACTCGCACGGTTCCACCAGGCCGCTGATCGGCGCAGCCGAGGACGGATCGGGACTACATGCCAAGGGAATATGTCCTTCACCGGCGAACAACCCGGACGTGGCGTCCAGGCCGATCCAGCCGGCGCCGGGCAGGTACACCTCGCACCAGGCATGCAGGTCAGTGAAGTCCACTTCCGTACCGGACGGGCCGTCGAGGCTTTTCACATCGGCGGTCAACTGGATCAGGTAGCCGGAGACAAACCGCGCCGCCAGGCCCAGATGACGCAACAGTTGCACCAGCAGCCAGGCCGAATCCCGGCAGGAACCGGACGCATGCTCCAGGGTGTGCTCCGGCGTCTGCACGCCGGGCTCCATGCGGATCAGGTAACCGATGTCTTCGCTCAGGCGCTGGTTCAACGCCACCAGAAAGTCCACCGCCGGCAGCGGCGTGCGGTCGATGCCGTCCAGATAAGCCTTGAATTTCGGCGTCAGCGGCAGCTTTTCCAGATAGGGCATCAATTCATGTTTCTCGTCGGCCGCGTAGGCAAACGGAATCTTCTCGGCGTAGGGCTCGAGGAAAAAGTCGAATGGATTGAACACCGCCATCTCGGCGACCAGATCGACCTCGACCCGCAGCTCATCGGTCTTTTCCGGGAACACCAGCCGCGCCAGGTAATTGCCCTGAGGGTCTTGTTGCCAATTGATGAAGTGCTGATCGGGCGAGACTTTCAGCGCATACGAAAGAATGCGCGTACGGCTATGGGCGGCTGGGCGCAGGCGCACGATCTGTGGACCGAGTTCGACAGCGCGCTCGTAGCGATAATGTGTGACATGGTGCAAAGCGACATGGATCGACACGGCGTGCCTCCTGCGGAGCCTGGGCGTTATCGAAAGCGGCGCAAGACTTATGCCATGCAGGCAGGTCGGACACTTTCTACGTCTACTCAGGGCAGTAGAGCACTAAAACCGCGCGATGCCTGTATTGATCTGCAAAGGCCGCACATAAATGCGGCGCGGGCGGTAGCGAATCGACTCAACGGCGCGGGCGCGAGGCCTTGGCGGATTGGATGATGCGTTCGCGCTGGTGGCGGATTTCGACGAGCTTGCCGCGCATTTCCCGGTGGCGTTTGCTGTTGAGCAAGAGCAGTCCCAGTAGTGGAAAAAACAAGCCTGCCGCATAAACGATTCGATTCGGACGATAGCTAATAGTCGGTAATACACACAGCAGACAAGCTACGAACAATCCAACAAACAGCCAGATCCAACCAGTCCTGCCGCGTATAACCATGAAATTGCTATGAACCAGAACCATCGTGCAGATAGCGATGCCTATGGCGGATAATTTTCCTTGGCTCGCCAACGGAACGCCTGCAAAGAAACTGTCGAGCAGAGCAAAAAGGGCTAACAAAAACGCTATTTTTGCCACAAAGATCGTTGCGATAAAGGTGGGAAAGTAGCGCCGCATGAAATCGATGAAATTCGGATAGTTTTCCATCTAGCGCCCTTTCATTCGTTTCTGCTGCCGAGCGGCAGACTTCGTCGCCACGCGCTCATGACGTAGCTCCAACAAGTTTTGACGCATCTCTCGGTGTCTCTTGCTGTTGAGTAACAGCAATCCCAGCAAGGGAAACAATAATCCAGTTACATAGGCGAAGGGGTGCGGATTATAGCCGTAGGTGGGAAGTACAGTGAAAAGGCACGCCAGATAGAACACAACAATGGCACGAACGCCCCAAGGTCGCCCTCTGATCATGATGAAATGACTCAACGCCAAAAGCAGGGATAGCATCAGCGCAAGCAGAAAAGAATATTTTCCCCGTTCAGGATCGCCTCGAAAATAAGTACTTGAGGCCAATGAAATCGAAGCGGACAAGGCAAAACAAGCTAGAAAGAAAGCGCAGATAAAAATCGGAAAATAGTGCGCAAGGAAAGCGTTCAATGAATGCTTGCGATCCATTATTCAATTTCCTCATACAGCCCCACGGCGATGGTCTTCAGGTTTCCAGACAAGCTACTGCCCGTTAGGCCGATAGCGGCCCCCAGCGAATCGCGAATCTGAGTCACGGTAGCATGGTTGATCTGAGTGGCCGTGAAACGCTTTGCAAGCGTCCCCGAACGTTGTCGAAGCTTCAATAATTTATTGGTCAGGCTTGGGTCTTTCAGCGTTAACAATTCTTTAGTTAATGCCTTCCGTTGTTGTCGAGTCAGACCTTTCGAAAGCTCATACCAACTTCTGCCCGTCGAGGCCTTTCTAGCCTGCAAGAGCTTCAGTGTGGTTAAAGTTGAAGCCCCGGCCCCCAGCAACGATGCGGCATCCAACACAGGCATCGCGTAGCGATACCAATCCTCACTGTCCATATCATCGTTAGCTGATGGATCGTTGAGTTCGTTGTACGTCCGCATCCCCCCAACCACGCACTGCGCCGTACTCGCAGAAGCAGCGGTTACTCCAATGGCTGTGACGACCAAACTCGCTCCAGCTGTAAACGGAACTGCGATCGTGCCACTGAACACTACAATCCACCCCAAAATGGCTCCAGCACAGGATAAAGTCGTATTGACCGCCTCCCCTACCAAACGAGACTCACGCGGGTTGTTCTTTACCTGATCAGCAAACTGAGCCGGCGCAATATATTTCTGCGCCTCGCGCAAAATGATTCGCTTTGGCTTGATGCTGCAAATGGGCTTGAACTCACGCAAAGTCACCACGTTGAACTCAGCGTCGATATACACCACCCCGGCACCGACGATGCCGGGATCGGCGTCAATGGCGGCAAACAATCGTGGCAGGTTGATCTGGCTTTCGATGCGTTGGCGAGCCATTCGCTGGGAGATGCTGTTATCCATGCCGATGCCCGGCAAAGGGGTACTCATATGAATCGTCCTTGAGAATCGGAAAGTGGGCCTTTATCCACACTGAACACCTGTGGCGAGGGAGCTTGCTCCGCCGTCACGCCGTTGGCGGTCGCCACGATAACAAACGGCCAGCACTGCCGCTAGAAAGCAAAACGCCAGCACTCAGGCTGGCGTCTTGCGATTGGGCGGGGCGATCAGCGCGGCACAACCGGCTTGCGCGCAGGCTTCGGTCCCTTGCCCTTGGCCGCATCCTTGCGCTCCTTGGCTGCCTTCTGATTACGGGCGAACGCAGCGGCCTTGGCTTGCTCGCGTTTATCCCAAGCATTGCCGCCGTCGCTGGCCCGCGGTGGCAGGCCGGTGTGCTGGGTCAGGATCTTGGTGGTTTCCTTGCCGACCTTGTGGCTGCCAGCCGGGGTCGAGTTCTTGCGACGGGCGCTCTGGTAGCTGTCGGTGGCAGGCTGGTGCAATGGAATCAACTGGTTCTTGCCCGGGCCGATCAGGTCGGCGCGGCCCATGCGGGTCAGCGCTTCGCGCAGCATCGGCCAGCCTTTCGGGTCGTGATAACGCAGGAACGCCTTGTGCAGGCGGCGCTGCTCTTCGCTCTTGACGATGGTCACCGCGTCGCTCTTGTAGGTGACCTTGCGCAGCGGGTTCTTGCCCGAGTGGTACATCGCGGTGGCCGTGGCCATCGGCGACGGATAGAACGCCTGCACCTGGTCGGCCCGGAAGCCGTTGCCCTTGAGCCACAGCGCCAGGTTCATCATGTCTTCGTCGGTAGTGCCCGGGTGAGCTGCGATGAAGTACGGAATCAGGTACTGCTCTTTCCCGGCTTCCTTGGTGTACTTCTCGAACATCCGCTTGAATTTGTCATAGCTGCCGATGCCCGGCTTCATCATCTGGTTGAGCGGGCCTTCCTCGGTGTGCTCCGGGGCGATCTTCAGGTAACCGCCGACGTGGTGGGTCACCAGCTCCTTGACGTACTCCGGCGACTCGACCGCCAGGTCGTAACGCAGGCCGGAGGCAATGAGGATCTTCTTCACCCCAGGCAACGCCCGGGCGCTGCGGTACAGCTGTATCAGCGACGAGTGGTCGGTGTTGAGGTTCGGGCAGATGCCGGGGAACACGCAGGACGGCTTGCGGCACGCGGATTCGATTTCCGGGCTCTTGCAGGCGATGCGGTACATGTTCGCGGTCGGGCCGCCGAGGTCGGAAATGACCCCGGTGAAACCAGGGACCTTGTCGCGGATCTCTTCGATCTCGCGAATGATCGACTCTTCCGAGCGGTTCTGGATGATCCGGCCTTCGTGCTCGGTGATCGAACAGAAGGTGCAGCCACCGAAGCAGCCGCGCATGATGTTTACCGAGAAACGGATCATCTCGTAAGCGGGGATCTTTTCCTTGCCATACGCCGGATGCGGGACACGCGCGTAAGGCATGCCAAACACGTAGTCCATTTCCTCAGTGGTCATTGGAATGGGCGGCGGGTTGAACCAGACATCGACTTCGCCGTGCTTCTGCACCAGGGCACGGGCGTTGCCCGGGTTGGTTTCCAGGTGCAGCACGCGGTTGGCGTGGGCATACAGCACCGCGTCGTTGCGCACTTTCTCTACCGATGGCAGGCGAATCACAGTCTTGTCGCGGGTCATCCTCGGGCTCGCCAGGATCTGCACGACCTTGGCTTCGCTCGGGTCCTCGACCGGGCCTTTTTCCTGCTCGATGGCGCAAGCAGCAGTGTCCTGGGTGTTGACGTACGGATTGATGATCTTGTCGATCTTGCCCGGACGGTCGATGCGCGTGGAATCGACTTCGTACCAGCCTTGCGGCGTGTCGCGGCGAATGAACGCAGTGCCGCGCACGTCGGTGATGTCTTCGATCTTGTGCCCGTAGGACAGACGCTGGGCCACTTCGACAATTGCCCGCTCGGCGTTGCCATAGAGCAGGATGTCGGCGCAGGCGTCGATCAGGATCGAGTTGCGCACCCGGTCCTGCCAGTAATCGTAGTGGGCGATGCGGCGCAGGGATGCTTCGATACCGCCAAGGACGATCGGCACGTGCTTGTAGGCTTCCTTGCAACGCTGGCTATAGACCAGGCTCGCACGGTCCGGCCGCTTGCCCGCCAGGCCACCCGGCGTGTAGGCGTCATCGGAACGGATCTTTTTGTCGGCGGTGTAGCGGTTGATCATCGAGTCCATGTTCCCGGCCGCGACGCCGAAGAACAGGTTGGGCTCGCCGAGCTTCATGAAGTCGTCTTTGGACTGCCAGTTCGGCTGGGCGATGATGCCGACACGAAAGCCCTGGGCTTCCAGCAGACGGCCAATGATCGCCATGCCGAACGACGGATGATCGACGTAGGCATCACCGGTCACGATGATGATGTCGCACGAATCCCAGCCGAGCTGATCCATCTCCTCCCTGCTCATCGGCAGGAACGGCGCCGGTCCGAAACATTCGGCCCAGTACTTGGGATAGTCAAATAACGGCTTGGCTGCTTGCATGTCGATGACCGGTATAGAAGATGAAAAATCGCGGGCGCGGAATATAGCACAAAAATTGACCAATTCCGACGACAGTGGTCGGCTTTTGCGTCGGCCTGCTTCTGCGCTCCTTAATACTCCTTCTGCACAGGGCGCAGGCAGTAAATAGTTACCGCTCGTCGAAACGGCTGGCGGGATAGCTTGGATAGATCAACCACACCAGCCAATGGTCTTCCAATGAGTAACCACAGTTCCCAGCCGCAAGAGACACCTCCCCCATCGATCTCTGTTCACCCACATGAGACTTTCATCAAAACACAACTGCCGTCCTGGGCCAAAACAGCACCAGCGGCAATGCTCAGGGAATTGCGCCAACACCTGGTCAGCAGCAATCAAGCCAGGCATGACGTCAAGGAACTTCTCGACGAACTGAAAAGCCCCGAAGCCTTTGCTCGACCTCTGGTACGTAAAGCGATCCGGGAGAACTTTCCCGGCTTTTTGAAGGACGAGAACGCCCTTTTAGTACGTGAATGGAAGAATAGTCACCTGCTGGGCCTGATCAAGACCCACCAGAAAACCACGCAGCAGACTTTACTTGAGGCCGCCCTGCAGAACTTTGAAACCTCGGAAGCAGAGGATGGGGGAATGGAACAAGGCACCGGTCTTTATAACGTCACCCAGACCGGTACGGTCCTCACGTCCGGTTCCCCGACGCGATTCGCTGGCGTGTGCCGTCAACTGGATATTGGCGGCCTGTATTCCCAGCACGTCAACGAGGTACTTCAACCACCGGCCACACCAGGCGCCAGGCGTACTGCGGCACAAGTGCTCGAGATGTTCCGTGGCAACGAGCGCAGTTGCTTCGGCGCCGCGCTGCTCTTCGCGCACCTTCGGCGCGAACTGGAACCCACGGCATATCTGCGATTACTTGGCCTGCAACGCGATACTATCCATCCTGAACTGGCGTGCAGCCACCTGACCATCGGCAACGTTGTAATCCCCAACGTCCTGGTAAGCCAACTGAAACATGGCGACAAACCGATCATCCTGTACACCCCGCAAGACCCGATTTCGCCGTTTCGTAGTCATGGGTCCCTGGAGGACCTGAACTACAGCCTGGCCGAACGCTTGAGTACCCCAGGCTACTCGGCTTTTTTCAATCGATTCGTCCCCTTGCGGCACCGGGATACATTACTGACTGTCCGCCCTTCCCAAACCTACTGGGACGATTTCATCCTGCCCGGAAAAACCGTGAGGGCCACTCTGAAAGAGCGCGTGACCCTAACCCCGATCCAAGGAGACGTATTTCTTGCAATGGCCACGCAGCGGATCACACAGATCCAGAACGATGCTCGCGTCGTCGCCGTCCCCACCGCCGATATCGATATCCAGAGCCGAGAAAAACGTCTTCAGTACTATGCCGACCTGGGCAAGTCAGCGCTGTTCTTCGCGGCCTCGTTCGTTCCAGTTGTCGGCGAAGTGCTGCTGGCGGTCAGCGCGGCCCAACTGACCGAAACCGTTTATGACGGTTTTGCCGCCTGGAGCCGGGGCGACAGCGATCGAGCCTTGAATGATCTGCTCGATATCGTGGACAGCGCTGCTTTAGCCGTGGCGACTGCCGGAGCCATCAAGGGCACCGGCTTCACCGCCAACCTGGTGAAAGTCCAGGTACGCAACAAGGGATGGCGCCTCTGGCACTCTGACCTTGCAGCCTACCGTCACACCACGACCCTACCCGAAGCGATTGCCGCCGATGCCCAAGGCATCTATCACCATGAACAACGGCAGTATCTGAAGCTTGATGAGGGTGTCCACGCCATACAACGCGACTCACAAGACCAGCACTGGCAGCTGCTTCATCCTACCGATCCGGACGCCTACACGCCCCCCGCCCTGAGCAATGGTGTTGGTGGTTGGCGCCACCTGCACGAAACGCCCAGGGATTGGGATGATCTCAAGCTGATCAGACGATTGGGACCCGACGCCGCCCACATCAAGCCCGCGGCGGTGGAGCCTATCCTGCTGCTCAGCGGAGTCGATAATACGACCCTGCGTCAGGCTCACCAGGACGTGCTGCGCCCCCCGCCCCTGCTACGCGACACGGTTAAACGTTTCAATCTCGAGCAGGAAATCAATGATTTTTCCGTCGACCGCGCCGCAGGTGAGAGCATCACCGCCCATAGTCCCCTCCTGCAGTTTCACTCGGTCTCGTCACTGCCCGGATGGCCGGCAGACCACGCCCTGTTAATCATTGACGAACAGCGAAGCGTGCTCACCCATGGGAACGGCCCCACTGAAATTCGGGTATCGCAATCGCGATTCAGGTACGGAGAATTACCGCAGGTTCTGAAAGAGCAAATGTCGCCGCAAGCATTCAAGGCACTTTTGCTGGCCCCTTATAGAGAGGATCTCACTGAAGTCGAAAACCTAGCATTGACGCTTCACAACCAGGTGCAGAAGAACCGACACGGTCTGTTTACTTGGCTCACCGAACTCGGCGAGAAACCCGAAGACCCGATTCAGCAAGTCATTCACGGCGTGATGCCCGATTTGTCGAGGAGCCACCTGGAAGAAATGGCGGCCGTACTCAGCCCGGAACAACGGCTGCGGCTGTCGCGCGAAAAAAGTCTGACGTCCGGGCAATACTGGGAGGCTCGTCGATACATTGAAGATATCCGGCTGAACCGAGTAAGGGAAAGCATCTACCTGGACTCGGCGGATATCGATGAAGGGCTACTGCTTGTCCTGGATACCTTGGACCGACTACCTGGCTGGCCTGCCTCGCTGTGGATAGAAGTGCGCGACCAGAGCATCAATGGGCCGTTGCTCGGCAGCAGCGGCAGCGAATCCGCCATTGGCCGCTATCTGCTGACCCGCCAGAATGGCCTGTATACACCCCATGACGCCGCGGGCAAACGGCTTCATGCCCCTGCGGGTCTATTCGGTGCTCTCGAACACGTTCTTTCGGACGCCGAACTCAGCACCGTGCTCAGCGGGTCAAGCGTAACGAGCCTCAAACAGGCTGTTCGCCAGACTAATCTGAAGATGCTGGCTGCACGTCCGCCCGCGATTCGAGCAAAAAGCTCAGGCCTACTGGTTCCTGACCTGACACCACAGCCTCTGGATCCGCTTTTCGCAACCTCCGAACTACCCTCCGGACTGACTTTACGCAGCGATGACCTTTATCAGTCGCAGCCCTTTCCCGACGGGTTCTACCGCTACTACGTCCAGGACAACGGGCGTTATTTTCAGGTCAAGCTGGATAGACAGGGCATCCAGCTGATCGACGCCCGCAGCCCATTCAGAGCTTACAGGCCCTACATTAAAAAAAATTCGGCAGGTGGCTGGAAGCTCGACGAAACCAAAGGCAGGATTCTGGGAGGAATGCCCTCGCCACCTCCGGCTTCCATCGACGTTGAGTCCAGCGATGAATTCGCGTCAGCCGACTCTTCTCCCGGATACGAAACAGCAGAAGACAACCTCTTGCCTATTCCGTTTACAGCAGAGGAACTGCAGCGCATGCGTGCCGTGAGGTCCTATCAACATAGCCAGAACTACTTGCGCATCTATGACCGGGCCAATAATGGCCGGTACCCCATCAGGGATACAGACGGCCAGCCCATGCGAATCAAGCGCATACAAAGTTTGGGGAGATCCGCCACCGTTGCCGGCAGAACATTCAGCAAAGAAGCGGTCTTGCCTTACATTCAATGGGAAGGCTATGAAAAAGTCGCACATTTGTACGAGGACAAACTTGAAGTAGTGCCGTTCACCGCGGCCCATCAGAAATTTCCTGAGGAAGCCGTTCTGATCGGTCAGTCGGCCGTAGTGAACAAACGGCCGCTCGAAAAAGGCGAAGTCATTGGCGTCTATGGTGGAGAGCTGGTCCCCAACTACATCGCGGCGAATCGCCAGGATCCTTATCTGATCGGAATCGCCCCGATTGATCTGCCCCATTCAAGCAGCACTGCAACGCTCATTCCTGTTGCAACGCACTTGGAGTTTTCAGGAGACAACATCCTTTCTCGGATGAATACTACTTTCGAATATGCAGAGGGCTCCCCCGTGAGGCAAGCAGCTGCGGGCTATAACGTCGAAGCTGCATTTTTTAATGTCCATACCCAAAAAGGCAGCAAACCATGGAAGAGCATGAAGCTGACCGCGTTTTTCGCCAATGAATACATTCCGCAAAACACCGAACTGCGTTGGAACTATCAATACGATGAGACGATGATCAAGGCACTGTTTGGCCCAAAGACCACGCCCTGATTATTCATCGTCATCGAAGTTGTAGCTACCCGGCGCGAGGTTTTCGAAGCGTGTGTATTTGCCGATAAACGCCAGGCGGATGAAGCCGATCGGGCCGTTACGCTGCTTGCCGATGATGATTTCGGCAATGCCCTTGTGTTCCGTCTCGGGGTGATAAACCTCGTCACGGTAGACGAACATGATGACGTCGGCGTCCTGCTCGATTGCTCCGGATTCGCGCAAGTCGGAGTTCACCGGGCGCTTGTTCGGACGCTGTTCCAGGGAACGGTTCAACTGGGACAACGCCACTACCGGGCAGTTGAATTCCTTGGCCAGGGCCTTGAGGGAACGGGAGATCTCGGAAATCTCGTTGGTCCGGTTGTCGCCGCTGGAACCGGGGATCTGCATCAATTGCAGGTAGTCGATCATGATCAGCGCAATGTCACCGTGCTCACGCACCAGGCGCCGGGTCCGGGCGCGCATTTCCGACGGGCTGATGCCCGCCGTATCATCGATGAACAGCTTGCGGTCGTTGAGCAGGTTGACCGCCGAGGTGAGGCGCGGCCAGTCGTCGTCTTCCAGCTGGCCGGAACGGACCTTGGTCTGGTCGATACGACCCAGGGACGAGAGCATACGCATGATCAGCGATTCGCCTGGCATCTCGAGGGAGTACACCAGCACCGCCTTATCGCTGCGCAGCACGGCGTTTTCCACCAGGTTCATCGCAAAGGTGGTTTTACCCATGGATGGACGGCCGGCGACGATGATCAGGTCGGACGGCTGCAAGCCGCTGGTCTTCTCGTCGAGGTCGGTATAGCCGGTGGACAATCCGGTAATGGCGTTGTCGGTGTTGAACAAGGTGTCGATGCGGTCGATGGCCTTGGTCAGCAGGTCGTTGACGCTCACCGGGCCGCCGGTCTTCGGCCGGGCTTCGGCGATCTGGAAGATTTGCCGCTCGGCTTCGTCAAGGATTTCGGCGGCGGTTCGGCCTTCCGGGTTGAAGGCGCTGTCGGCGATTTCGGTGCTGATGCCGATCAGCTGACGCAAGGTCGCCCGCTCACGAACGATCTGGGCATAAGCCTTGATGTTGGCGACCGACGGCGTGTTTTTTGCCAGTTCACCCAGGTAACCCAGGCCGCCGACCTGGGACGTCTGCCCTTCCTTGTCCAATTGCTCGGCCAGGGTCACGACGTCGATCGGCATGTTCTGATCGGCCAGGCGGGCGATCGCACGGAAAATCAGGCGGTGGTCATGCCGGTAGAAATCGCCATCGGAGACTTGATCGAGCACACGT
>NZ_JBHFJB010000163.1:32086-38881 GCF_057334555.1 Pseudomonas sp. AGC41 | reverse complement strand
GATCGTATTGCTCGGGGGCGGTGATTTCGTTCATGGCCACGTCTGGTTATGAAAATCAGGAATTGCAGAAAGACAAAGGGCACGACCTGTAAACAGGATCGTGCCCGATGTTACCGGCAAGCACCCAAGGGTGCCAGCCGACAGGTGTTGCTTAGGCTGCTACCACGACAACGCGTACGGTGGCTTCAACTTCGGCGTGCAGGTGCACGGCTACGTCGAATTCACCTACGTTGCGGATGGTGCCGTTCGGCAGACGAACTTCGCTTTTCGCAACTTCAACGCCGGAGGCGGTCAGTGCGTCAGCGATGTCGTGGGTACCGATCGAACCGAACAGCTTGCCTTCGTCGCCAGCGGTGGCAGTGATGGTCACTTCCAGCTCGGCCAGTTGGGCAGCACGGCTTTCAGCCGATGCCTTACGGTCTGCGGCGGCTTTTTCCAGCTCAGCGCGACGCTCTTCGAACGCAGCCAGGTTGGCAGCGGTCGCAGCGGTGGCTTTGCCGAAAGGCAGCAGGTAGTTACGGCCGTAACCGGCCTTAACGTTTACTTTGTCGCCCAGGTTGCCCAGGTTGGCGATTTTTTCCAGAAGGATCAGTTGCATGTGAAAATCCTCTAACTTTTAACCTTCACCGTTCGCGTTGTCGGCGTCTTTCGGCGCCATACGACCGCGAAAATCAATCAGGCTGTCGACGATGGCCAGGACCACCAGCAACGGATAGATCAGCTGCATGAACAGCAACAACGTGACGTACAACCCGACCAGCCAGAACCTGGCCAGTCGCTTTTGCGCCACCAGCCCGTGAATCAGGGCGAGGGCGGCAAACACCAGCGGTACACTGCACAACGGCGTGAGCATGGCCATCTGCGGACCGAAATTCGGCCCCAGGAGCATGCCCGCCAGCAGTAACATCGCCAGCCCGAGCGGAAAACGAATGGCGCGAAATTCGCGGCCAAAACCACCCGGGTTGTACAACAACGCTTGCCAGTAGCGCCCGATAATCAGGCTCAGCACACTGACGATTTGCAGCAAGGCCGCAATCAGGCCGGTCAGGACCGGTGCGATCAGGGACGCGAAACGCGCCTGCTCCTCTGCCGACATCTGTTGGTAGAGATCACCGAGGGCCTCGGGCAGGATTTTTATCAAAGCCTGCGACAGCATCTCGATCTGGGGTGCGAAAGCCACCCCGAGCACCACTGAAAACACCACTCCCATCGCTATGCTGACCAGCAGCACGCGGTTCCAGGATTCGCTGGCGCGCAACACCAACGCCAGCGCCGAAGACCCCAGCAGCACCATCAGTGCCCGCGGGTCAGCGGAATACAACCACCAGAGCAAGGCCGGCAGCAGTCCCAGAGCAAGAACGCCAAGGGCGTCCCTCAATCCGCGCCGCAGGAGTACGAGACTCACCGCGGCAGCACCCAACCAATACAACAACGGCAATGCCGCGCATCCAGCCACTACGAGAGTGGCCTGCATACGACCGCGCATGATGAACTCAGCTAAGGCGCGCATGCATTCAATCCTTTGCTACGTGTCGACTGCCCGGTCTCAGCGGCCGTGGCTGTCGGTGTAGGCCAGCAGGGCCAGGAAGCGGGCGCGCTTGATAGCGGTGGCCAGCTGACGCTGATAACGTGCTTTGGTACCGGTGATACGGCTTGGAACGATTTTGCCGGTCTCGGATACGTAGGCTTTCAGAGTGTTGAGATCTTTGTAATCGATCTCTTTCACGTCTTCAGCGGTGAAGCGGCAGAATTTACGACGACGGAAGAAACGTGCCATGTGATTGGCTCCTTAAAAGGTCCGTGGATTACTCGTCAGCGTTATCGCTGTTGTCGCTGTCGCTATCGCTGTCATCGCCATCGGCGCTGTCAGAGTGCTCAGGACGGTCGCGACGCTCACGGCGCTCACTGCGGTTTTCTTCAGCCTTGAGCATCTCGGATTGGCCGGTGACGGCTTCTTCGCGACGGATGACCAGGTTACGGATCACTGCATCGTTGTAGCGGAAGTTGTCTTCCAGCTCGGCCAGGGCCTTGCCGGTGCACTCAACGTTCAGCATCACGTAGTGAGCCTTGTGAACATTGTTGATTGCATAGGCCAGTTGACGACGGCCCCAATCTTCCAGACGGTGGATTTTGCCGCCGTCTTCTTCGATCAGCTTGGTGTAACGCTCAACCATGCCGCCGACTTGCTCGCTTTGATCCGGGTGGACCAAAAAGATGATTTCGTAATGACGCATGAATGCTCCTTACGGGTTGTAGCCTGCCGCTCAAAAGCGGTCAGACAAGGAGTGAATGACACTTATGGACTTGAGGACGCTAGACACATAAGTGCCTGCCATCACAGCAAGGGGCGCAATTGTAGAGAAGGGTCGAGGGCGGCGCAAGGCAATTGGTGATTATTTGAACAGCCCGCGCTTTTTCCCCTTGCACACAAAAACCAATGTGGGAGCGAGCCTGCTCGCGAAGGCGGTATCTCATTCAACATGGATGGTGAATGTCAGACCGCTTTCGCGAGCAGGCTCGCTCCCACATCAGGGGCTACCGCAAGATCAGGGCTTTTTGGCAGCAGCCTTGGCCCCACGCTGGCGCTGGGCCTCGAACAGGCACACGCCAGTGGCAACCGAGACGTTGAGACTGCTGACACTGCCGGCCATCGGCAGCTTGACCAGGTAGTCGCAGTGCTCGCGGGTCAGGCGGCGCATGCCCTTGCCTTCGGCGCCCATGATCAGGATGGTCGGGCCGGTCAGGTCCTGGTCATAGATGCTGACCTCGGCCTCGCCCGCCGTGCCGACGACCCACAAGCCGCGCTGCTGGAGTTTTTCCAGGGTGCGCGCCAGGTTGGTCACGGCCACCAGCGGAATCACTTCCGCTGCGCCGCAGGCGACTTTACGCACTACCGGGGTCAAGGTGGCCGACTTGTCCTTTGGCACGATCACCGCCAACGCCCCGGCGGCATCCGCCGAACGCAGGCAGGCGCCGAGGTTGTGCGGGTCGGTCACGCCGTCCAGCACCAGCAGCAAGGGTGCGCCTTCGGTGCGATCGAGCAATTCGTCGAGCATCGCCTCGCCCCAGACCTGGCTCGGGCTGACTTCGGCCACGACGCCCTGGTGCACGCCTTCGACCCAGGCGTCCATCTCGCGTCGCTCGGCCTGGCCGACCGCCACGCGATTCTCGCTCGCCAGTTCAATCAACGTCTGGACGCGCGGATCGCTGCGCCCCTCCGCCAACCAGATCTGCTTGACCCGCTTGGGGTGGTGACGCAGCAGCGCCTCCACGGCATGCACGCCGTAGATTTTTTCCAGCTGACTCATGACTTGCCCTTGGGTTTACGCGCCCCGCCACTTTTGGCTGGGGACGAGCCCGCTTTCGGCGGACCTTTACGGTGCTTGCTCGGCTTGCTGGTCGCCTTGTCCGGGGCCGACCTTCCGGTCTTTCCCCCAGACGCCGCTTTACCACCGTTCTTGGCTTCGGCCAGCAACGCCTGTTTCATTTCACGGCTTTTGCGCAGCTCGGCGTTTTTCGCCGCCGCATCGCTCGGGCGATAGGCCTCGACGGCCTTCTCCTTGGCCGAACCGCGGCGACCCGACTTGGCCGGGGCAGGCTCGGCGGTCTTGGCTGCTGGCGCAGCCGTTTCGGTGCCGCGCTTCTTGCGACCGATCGGCGCGCTGATGGTTTTTTCCGCCATCTCGAAGTCGATCTTGCGCTCGTCCAGATCGACGCGCATCACCCGCACTTCAACGGTATCGCCAAGACGGAAGCTGCGACCGGTGCGCTCGCCCGCCAGGCGGTGATGCACAGGATCGAAGTGGTAGTAGTCGCCCGGCAGCGCGGTGACATGCACCAGGCCTTCGACGTAGATATCGGTCAGCTCGACGAACAGGCCGAAACCGGTCACGGCGGTGATCACGCCCGGGAAAGACTCACCCACGCGATCCTTCATGTACTCGCACTTGAGCCAGTTCACCACGTCGCGGGTCGCTTCGTCGGCGCGCCGCTCGCTCATCGAGCATTGCTCGCCGAGCTGCTCCAGGGCCGCCTCGTCGTACGGGTAGATACGCGCCTTGGGGATGGTCATCGCACCGGCACGCTTGACGTGCGGGGTGTCCATCTTCGAGTGGATCACGCTGCGAATCGCCCGGTGCGTGAGCAGGTCGGGGTAGCGACGGATCGGCGAAGTGAAGTGGGTGTAGGCTTCGTAATTCAGGCCGAAGTGGCCCTGGTTGTCGGCGCTGTACACCGCCTGGCTCAGCGAACGCAGCATCACGGTCTGGATCAGGTGGAAATCCGGACGATCCTTGATGCTTGCCAGCAAGGCCTGGTAATCCTTCGGCGACGGACCTTCCTTGCCCTTGTGCAACGACAGGCCCAGCTCGCCCAGGAATGCCCGCAATTTTTCCAGACGCTCCGGCGGCGGACCGTCGTGGACGCGGTACAGCGCAGGAATTTCATGTTTTTTCAGGAATTCGGCAGTGGCCACGTTGGCCGCCAGCATGCATTCCTCGATCAGCTTGTGCGCGTCGTTGCGAATCGTCGGACGGATCTCGGCAATCTTGCGCTCGGTACCAAAGATGATCCGGGTTTCCTGGGTTTCGAAATCGATCGCGCCCCGCACGTGACGCGCCGCCAGCAACACCTTGTACAGCGCGTAGAGCTGCTTGAGGTGCGGCACCACGTCGGTGTATTCGCCGCGCAGCTTGCGCGATTCGGCGAGTTTCGGCGTTTCCAGCATCGCGCTGACCTTGTTGTAGGTCAGGCGCGCATGGGAATGGATCACCGCTTCATAGAAGCAATAGTTGGTCATCTCGCCGGATTTGGAGATATCCATCTCGCAAACCATGGCCAGGCGATCAACCTGAGGATTGAGCGAACACAGGCCGTTGGACAATTGCTCGGGGAGCATCGGCACGACGCGCTCGGGGAAATACACCGAGTTGCCGCGCACCTGGGCCTCGGCATCCAGTGCCGAGCCGAGCTTCACGTAGCTGGAGACGTCGGCAATTGCCACGTACAACTTCCAGCCACCGGAGAACAAGCGCAACTTGCCTGGCTTGGCTTCGCAGTAGACCGCGTCGTCGAAGTCCCGGGCGTCTTCGCCGTCAATGGTGACGAACGGCAGATGGCGCAGGTCGATGCGCTTCTCTTTGTCCTTCTCTTCGACTTCCGGCTTGAGCTTGGCAGCTTCCTTGAGCACCGCCTCAGGCCAGACATGGGGGATGTCATAGGTGCGCAGGGCAACGTCGATTTCCATGCCCGGGGCCATGTAATTGCCGACCACTTCCACCACGTCGCCTTGCGGCTGGAAGCGCGGGGTTGGCCAGTGGGTGATCTTCACCTCGACGAACTGACCGACCTGGGCGTTGGCGTTGCGGCCCGGCGTCACCAGCACTTCCTGCTGGATCTTCGGGTTGTCGGCGACGACAAAACCGATGCCGCCCTCTTCGAAATAACGACCGACAATGGTCTCGTGGGCACGGGACACCACTTCGACGATCACACCCTCACGACGCCCACGGCGATCCAGGCCGGAGACACGGGCCAGGGCGCGGTCGCCGTCGAACACCAGGCGCATCTGCGCCGGGCTCATGAACAGGTCGTCACTGCCATCATCCGGAATCAGGAAGCCGAAGCCGTCACGGTGCCCGGCAATGCGCCCCAGGATCAGATCGAGCTTGTCGACCGGCGCATAAGTGCCACGGCGGGTGTAGATCAGTTGAGCGTCACGCTCCATGGCGCGCAGACGGCGGCGCAGGGCTTCGAGCTGGTCCTCGGTGGTCAGACCGAATTCTTCGACCAGCTGCTCACGGCTAGCAGGCGAACCCCGATCGGCGAGATGCGCCAGGATCAGTTCGCGGCTAGGAATAGGGTTTTCATATTTTTCCGCTTCACGAGCGGCCTCGGGATCGAGGGACTGCCAATCGGCCATTAGAGAGTTTTCACCTTGTCTATATGCGGGTTAGTTTGGCATAGGCGTAATGAAACGGGAAATTTCAAGCGTCAGATGCCTTTTCTAAAGCCTTTTGACACGCCTTTGAAGCCTGTGATTGCGCCGCTCGTGAAATTTAGCTTTTTTTTTGCACCCAGGGGTTTACAGTTAAAAACACGCTCCGTATAGTGCGCGCCATCGACGACGTAGACACGTTGTCGATATTGCCCAGATGGTGAAATTGGTAGACACGCCAGCTTCAGGTGCTGGTGACCGCAAGGTCGTGGAAGTTCGAGTCTTCTTCTGGGCACCAATTTCAAGCAGCAGATAATATCTGCGAGCTTTTACAGAAACCCGCGAAAGCGGGTTTTTGCATTTTTGTCCCCGCCGTTTCGTTTTGGCAATTACTAAAACAAAAACAGGGGTTTACAGATCAAAACGCGCTCCGTATAGTGCGCGACATCAACAGCGGCAACGCTGAAGATACTGCCCAGATGGTGAAATTGGTAGACACGCCAGCTTCAGGTGCTGGTGACCGCAAGGTCGTGGAAGTTCGAGTCTTCTTCTGGGCACCAATTTCAAGCAGCAGATAATATCTGCGAGCTTTTACAGAAACCCGCGAAAGCGGGTTTTTGCATTTTTGTCCCCGCCGTTTCGTTTTGGCAATTACTAAAACAAAAACAGGGGTTTACAGATCAAAACGCGCTCCGTATAGTGCGCGACATCAACAGCGGCAACGCTGAAGATACTGCCCAGATGGTGAAATTGGTAGACACGCCAGCTTCAGGTGCTGGTGACCGCAAGGTCGTGGAAGTTCGAGTCTTCTTCTGGGCACCAATTCAAGCTTCAAGGTCAGATGCCTTGAACCTCACAGA
>NZ_JBHFJB010000163.1:29278-32066 GCF_057334555.1 Pseudomonas sp. AGC41 | reverse complement strand
CTACTGCGTAGCCCAGCGGAGGCAAGCTCCCTCGCCACAGACCAGACTACCCACTTATCGTCAAGACGCACATGAGAAACAATATCGTTTATCATTGTTACAAGTTTTTGCTACACGACAGTGAGGAACCCCCGCGAATGATGTTTCGAACCACCCTGCGCCGCGCCCTGACCTGCACCCTGCTCGGCCTGACCCTCGCAACGCCCCTCACCCAAGCCGCCGACAAAGTGGAACTGACTCTCTACAACGGCCAGCACAAAGAAGTTGGCGATGAACTGGCCAAGGCCTTTGAGGCCAAGACCGGCATCCACGTCAACGTGCGCAAGGGCAGCAGCAACCAGCTCGCCAGCCAGATCGTCGAAGAAGGCGAGCGCTCCCCGGCCGACGTGATCTACACCGAAGAATCGCCGCCATTGAACAAGCTCGGCGAGCAAGGGCTGCTGGCTAAGATCGACGACGCCACGCTCAACGTACTACCCAAGGATTATGTCGCCAGCAATGGCAGCTGGATGGGCGTGACCGCCCGCGTGCGTGTGGTTGCCTACAACCCCAAACTGATCGACGAGAAAGATCTGCCGAAAACCGTCCTCGATTTCGCCCAGCCGCAATGGCAGGGCAAGGTCGGCTTTGTACCAACCAGCGGCGCGTTCCAAGAGCAAGCCGTCGCCATCATCAAGTTGCACGGGATGGACGCTGCCGAGGAATGGCTCACCGGGCTGCGCGCGTTCGGCAAGGTCTACAGCAACAACATGGTTGCCCTCAAGGCCGTCGAAAACGGCGAAGTGGCGACGGTCCTGGTGAATAATTACTACTGGTTCGCGCTGCAACGAGAGAAAGGCCAGCTCGACTCCAGGCTGCACTATTTCTCCGGAGGCGACGCCGGTGGCCTGGTGACCGTGTCCAGCGCTGCCGCGCTGAAATCCAGCAAGCATCCCAAGGAAGCCCAACAACTGCTCGCCTACATGGCCAGTGAAGAAGGCCAGCGCGTGATTACCCAGACGTCCGCCGAGTACCCCCTGCACAAAGGCATGGTGTCGGACCGCGGCCTCAAGCCGTTCAGTGAACTTGAACCGCCAAAAGTCACTCCGGCCGACCTCGGCAATGCTGAAGAAGCCCTGGAGCTGGAACGTGAAGTCGGCCTGAACTGATGACACCGTCGCTGAACGCTTCCCTTGCCGGGGCGCGCTACATTCCCCGGCGCAAACGTCCGTCGATCGGTCTGCTGCTTCCGGTTCTGCTGCTGGTGCTGCTGAGCGCATTGCCGCTGCTGTATGTCATCGCGAAGGCCTGGCAGGCTGGCTGGACTGAAGCATTGCACTTGCTCTGGCGGCCTTATGTGTTCGGCCTGCTGCGCAACACCTTGGCGCTGATGATTGGTGTCACGCTGGCCTGTGGCGTGATCGGCCTGTCCCTGGCCTGGCTTCTGGAGCGCAGCAATCTGCCGGGACGCCGGGTGTGGGGCGTGATCCTTTGCCTGCCATTCGCAGTGCCGGCGTTTGTCAGCAGCTTCACCTGGGTATCGCTCAGCGCGCAATTCGAGGGCCTGGGCGGGGCCATCCTGGTCATGACACTGTCCAAATATCCGCTGATTTTCCTGCCGGTGGCAGCAACGCTACGCAATCTCGATCCCTCTCTCGAGGAGTCCGCACGAACCCTGGGGCAAAATCGCTGGGGCGTGTTTTTTCGCGTCACCCTGCCATTGCTCTGGCCTTCGCTGCTGGCCGGCTCACTGTTGATTGCCTTGCACATGCTGGTGGAGTTCGGCGCATTGTCGATCATCGGACTGCAAACGTTTACCACCGCGATCTATCAACAATTCGAGCTGGAGTTCAGCAACGCCAACGCCGCCATGCTGTCGGCGGTGCTGTTGGCGTTGTGCCTGGCGCTGTTGTGGCTGGAGTTGCGCGTGCGCGGCAAGGGCCGCCATGTACGCACCGGACAAGGCGCGGCACGCCGCGCGGAGCAGGTGCGGCTCGGCCCCTGGGCATTCCTCGGCCAGTTGTATTGCGCAGCATTGACGGTCATTGGCAGCGGTGTTCCGCTGGGGATGCTGGTGTACTGGCTGGCGGTGGGCACTTCCGCCGCCTTCCCGGTGGGCGAGATCGGCGAAGCCCTGCTGTCATCCCTGGTGCTGTCATTGGGCGGCGCCGCGCTCTGCCTTGTACTCGCGGTGCCGGTCGGCCTGCTGGTGGTGCGTCACAAGGGACACCTGGCGCTATGGGCAGAACGCCTGCCGTATTTGCTGCACGCCCTGCCAGGCCTGGTGATTGCCCTGAGCCTGGTGTATTTCGCGCTGCACTATGTGCCGGCGCTCTATCAGACCTCGGGTTTGCTGCTGATTGCCTACGCACTGCTGTTCCTGCCGCTGGCCCAGGCGCCGGTGCGTACGGCGCTGAACAAGGCCGCGCCGCAGCTGGAAGAGGCGGCTCGCACGCTGGGGGCTTCGTCTTTCAGTGCGTTTTGCCGGGTGACCTTGCCAATCATCTTCCCCGCGCTGGGGGCGGCATTTGCGCTGGTGTTCCTGGACGCGATGAAAGAACTGACCGCCACGCTGCTGCTGAGCCCGACTGGATTCAACACCTTGGCGACAGCGGTTTGGGCGCATACCTCGAACGTCGAGTTTGCGGCAGCAGCGCCTTACGCGGCGCTGCTTATCCTGGTGTCGGGGTTGCCGGTCTATTTGCTGACGACGCGGATGTATCTGAGCCGCTGAAAACGTTTTCGCGAGCAGGCTCGCTCCCACAGGTACCAGGTCTTGTAGACACCAGAACCCCTGTGGGAGCAAGCC